>DATGFU010000358.1:0-17591 GCA_035308865.1 Allostellaceae bacterium
TCCGACGCGAGGACCTGGAGCGCTGGATCTCCAACGACTGGGTGAAACCGGACCGAAACGCAGGGCGCTATGTGTTCCGCCAAATCGACGTGGCGCGAGTGCGGCTGATTCAGGAACTGCGCGATGACCTGAAGATCGACGAAGATGCGCTATCGGTCGTGTTGCTGCTGCTCGATCAACTGTACGACCAGCGCCGGCGGATGCGCGAACTGGCCGAAGCTGTCGCACGGATCGCGCCCGACGACGTGCGCCAGGACCTGATACGACATCTCACCAAACCCGGTTGATTGGCGACATCGAGAGCGTCGGCCTCAGATCGCTCGCCAATGACATGGACCGCGCCGTGGAGAAAGCGAGCGCGAGCGACGGAGCGGGCTGACGACCCTTCCCCTGGGGCATGCTGCCCGCCGCGCGTTCAGTTCCGGGCCACGCCGTAGCGATTGTCGTGGGTGGAGCTCCGCACTTCCCGCCGCACCCCGGGGGTACCCAGATCAGATCGCGATCGGACTGAACGCGATCCGCTATGTGCCTTGATCCAAGGCAACACCCGGACGGAACCGGGCGATGCCGACGAGGCGCCCTTTCGGCACCGGATGCCGCCCTTGATCTCGATCAACGTCCAATGGCACGGACCGGACGAGCCTTAGAAAGTCGGATGGCTGACCGAAGAGTGTGACATGAGCAAACGAAGAGCACGCGCAGCGGGAGCCGCCTTGGTGCTGGGGGCCATGACGATGACTGTCCTTTCCGTGGGTGCGGCGCGAGGCGAGATCGGAAAACCCGACCCAGTGCGCGGCGAAGACCTCGCGCGGAGGTGGTGCGCGGGCTGCCATGTCATCGACGGCGCGCGAGGGGGAACCGATGCGGCGCCGACCTTCCGTTCGATCGCCCGAGACCCACGCAAGGATCCGGATTATCTCCGGGGCTTTCTCGCCAATCCCCATCCGCCCATGGCGCCGGTGCCGTTAGCAGGTCGCGAGATCGAAGACCTGATCGCGTACCTGAGGCAACTGTCGGATCATCCGTAGGGCCGGTCGACGGCTTGATCGAAATCAAGCAGCGACCGTCCCTGCCGGATAGCCTCAGGGACCATCCTTACTTCGAGGCTTCCATGCAGGTTTCGCCGCAAATCACGTTCCGCAACATGACGGCTTCGCCGTCCCTGGAAGCCCAGGTCGCGCGGCGCATCGAGGAGCTCGAGCAATTCTTCGACCGCATCACCGGCTGTCAGGTGGTGATCGAGGAGGGCCACCGGCACCATCATCAGGGCAAGCTGTTCCATGTGCGGATCGAGCTCATCGTGCCGGGCACGACGATCGTCGTCAGTCGGGATCCCGGACAAGACCATGTCCACGAGGACGCGCATGTCGCCGTCCGCGATGCGTTCGACACGGCGCGCCGGCAACTCGAGGACCACGTCCGCCGCGGCGACGGCCGGGTCAAGAGCCACGCGCCACGCTCCGGCGACTAATACTCCCCGGCCGTTTTGCCGTCAGGCCAGGGGCAGGCACTCCCCGACCTCGATGTCGCGCACGCGGCTGGACGCTGGTTCGAAGACCACCCGGAACGTGACAGAGTGCCTGGACGGGCCCGAGCCCAGTTGCACGCGGCAGCTCAGAGAATTGCACATGCCTTCGACCCACTCCTGCGATGCGGTGGCGGGCGCGCCGAAGTCGAAGCGCCTCAGCCGCTCGCCGGCGGTGCGTAGGCGCGATGCACGGAGGCGGCTGCTCATGGCGGTAGGTTCCTCTTCCAGCGGCCCAAGCTTTGCCCGACGCCGCCAAGCGCGGCGTTGACCCAGGTCAACCGAAGGCCGACTGCGCCTACGGCGCGAGAACGTACTCGCCGGGCGCCTCGCCCAGCGGAGGATATCCGCTCTCGGACGCACCGATCGCCGGCGGCGTGCCGGCCGGGGCGGAATGCTCGCCGAGCCAGCGGACCCATTCGGGCCACCAAGAACCCTCATGCTGCGGCGCGGTCGCGGCCCAGGTTTCGGGATCGACGTAGCGGCCGTCGAGAGGCCGCGTCAGCACCTGATACGTGCGGCCCTTGTGGCCCGGTTCGCTGACGATCCCGGCATTGTGGCCGCCTGAAGCAAGGACGAAGGTCACGGCGGCATCGGTCAGCAAGTGGATTTTGTGAACCGATCGCCATGGGGCCACGTGGTCCCGGTGGGTCCCGACGGCGAAGATGGGGATGCGTACATCGCCCAGCGCGACGGGCCGGCCGGCGACGCGATAGCGGCCCTCGGCAAGATCGTTCCTGAGGAAGAGCTGCCGCAGATATTCCGAGTGCATGCGGTAGGGAAGCCGCGTGGCGTCCGCGTTCCAGGCCATGAGATCGGTCATCGGCGGCCGCTCGCCCTTGAGGTACTCGCGCACGCCCTGCGACCAAACCAGATCGTTGGACCGCAGCAAGCGGAAGGCGCCGGCCATCTGACGCGTGTCGAGATAGCCCTGCTCCCACATCGTGTCCTCGAGATAGGCGATCTGGCTGTCGTTGATGAACAGCATCAGCTCGCCGGCATCGGCGAAATCGGTCTGCGCCGCGAAGACGGTCATCGTGGCCAGCGGCGAGCGACGGTCACGCGCCATGGCGGCCGCGGCGATGGCCAGGAGCGTGCCGCCGAGGCAATAGCCGGCGCCATGAATCTTGCGGTGGGGGCAGATCGCACCCAAGGCAGCGAGCGACGCCTCAATCCCGAGCCGCAGGTAGTCCTCCATGCCGAGATCGCGCTGCTCGGCACCGGGATTGCGCCACGAGATCATGAAGACGGTGAATCCCGCGCCGATGAGGTGGCGGACGAGCGAATTCTCCGGCGAGAGGTCGAGGATGTAATATTTCATGATCCAGGCCGGCACGATCAGCACGGGTTCCGGCCGCACAGTCGCAGTCGTCGGCACATACTGGATGAGCTCGATAAGCTCGTTGCGGAAGACGACCTTGCCGGGGGTCGCGGCAACGTCCCGGCCGGGCCTGAATTCCTCGGCACCCACGGGCTTGCGGCCGGCGACGGCGTGCTCCCAGTCCTCGAGCAGGTTCATCCAGCCGCGCAGCAGGTTCTGCCCGCCTTCGGCCGCGGTCTGCTGCAGCACTTCCGGATTTGTCGGCAGAAAGTTCGACGGCGAGAACACGTCCAGCATCTGCCTCGTGGTGAACGCGACGATGCGTTCATCCGCTGCCGAGACGCCCCTGATTCCGGTCGTCGCGTTGTGCCACCATTGCTGTTGCAGCAGGAAGGCCTGGTAGATCAGACGGAACGGCGCCTCCTGCCAGGCGGTATCGGCGAACCGATGATCCTGCGGCAGCGGGTCGATGCAAGGCGGTTCGTCGCGATTGCCGAGGCCGCGGGCCGCGTAGAGGCCAAAGCGCACGGCCTTGCAGATCGCCTTCTGGACGAGGGCCGCCTGCTTCCCGGGCGCGTTGGCAAGGTGGATGCCCCAATCCATGAAGGCAAGCGCCAGTGCCGCGGGAGACAGCGCGGCGGTGAACCGGCCTTGCCAGGCGTGCATCAGCCGGTCGAGCGACTCGGCACGGGCCTCATCCGCTTCCGGCTCGCTGGCGGCGCCGACGGCCGGGCGCGGAGGCGGCGCCGTGATGGAAGACGGCCTGCGAAGCGGGACCGGCTGCATCTTCAAAGCTTCTCCCAAACCCCGACCTCCTCATCGAGACGATCGATCTCGACGCCGCAGAAATCGCCGCGGGAGACAATGCCGAGAATGCGGCCTTCCTCGACCACCGGCACATGCCGGAACCCGCTATCCCGCATAAGCCGGAGCACCTCGATGGCCGAGGTCGCCGGGCGGGCGGTCATGGGATCGCGAGTCATGACGTCGGCGAGTCGGGTCGTCTCCGCCAGCTTGCCGTCCGCGAGGACCCGGCAGACCGCATCGCGCCCCGTAAAGATCCCCTCCAGTCGACCATCCTTGCCGACGACCATGACCGCGCCGACGCCGCGATCTCGCATCGACCGGCAGGCGCGGGCAACCGTTGCCGCGATGCCGAGCGTCAGCGGTGTCTGACCCTCGATGATCTCCGCCAGCGTCCTCATGACCACCTCCTCGACGATCGGGCTTACGCCTCGATCGGCATCCACTCCTCTCCGAGCTTGCGGTATCGCCGTTTCACGGCACCCCAGGCGATCCGATGCAGGCGATGGCGCCCGACTGGTCGAAGATCGGCCCGCCTGAGTTGCCGCGGTTGATGGGCGCATCGATCTGGATGAAAGCATTCACCTTGCCGGGGCGCATGTCGCGATCGAGGGCGGAGACGAGGCCGCCAGTGACGGTACCGCCCAGTCCGAACGGATTGCCGATCGCCAGAACCCAATCTCCGACGCGCGTCTCCGCATCGTCGGCCCAAACGGCAAAGGGCAAAGCCCGCTGCGCCTTCACCTGCAAGACGGCGAGGTCGGTGGACGGATCGGTACCGATGACCGTTGCCGGCAGCCGTGTGCCATCGGACAGGGTCACGGTGATCCGCTTCGCGTCGCGGATCACGTGGTCGCTCGTAAGAATGCGGCCGGTGACATCGACGATGACGCCCGTGCCGACCGCAATCCGCCGCGCATTGCCCTGGAACAGGTGGCGCATGACATTGTCGAGCGGCGCTGCCGGCGCGTTCGTCATCGGGGCATCAAACGAAGCGGACGAGTCGTCATCAATCTCGTTCGGGTCGGCGGCCGCCCCGGATCTCAGAAGGGTCGTGACGTTGACAACCGTCGGTAGGAGCCGATCGGAAAGCGGCGCGAAGCTCGGTACTTTCGGCCAGCTCGTCGCGTCCTGCCCGGCGAGCCCCGGATTTGCCGCGAGAAGCGGGAGCATCAGCGCCGCCCACCACGACAGAAGCGCACCGCGCATGCAGCTCATCGACATTGGCCCCTCCCGGCTTGCCGTGTCCCGAACGCTAGCTGGCGCCCTCGCCTTGGGCTCTGATCCAGATCAAGGATCGGACGAAGCCTCCGCTCTACCGATTCCGGCAGATGTCCGAATGGAGGCCCTCATGAAGAGCAGGATGATCGGTGGCGGGCTGCTGGCCCTGGTGACGGCATTGAGCGGGCCCGCGGACGCGCACACGCTCCTGCTCGACTGCTACACCGTGTCCGGCGACGTCGTGGCCTGCCGAAGCAGCTACTCCGACGGGACGAACGCGCCGGGCATCACGGTCGAGCTCTATTCGGACAAGAATTCCAAGCTCGGCACCGGCATGGCCGACGCCAACGGCGTGTATCTCTTCAAGGCGCCGCCGGAGGAGTACGTCGTGGTCATCGCGGCGGGAGCGGCGCATGTCGCGAGCCTGTCGAGCCCCGACATCTCGGCCAAGCCGCACCGCCCCGGCTGGGGCGCCGACTGGATCCCGGTTGCAACCGTCGACCGGCTGCAAAAGCTTCGGCAATGGGAAGCGCAGTTCACGAGCGAAAAGGCGCCGCTCGTCAAGCGCGCGGAAGAAGAACTCGCAAAATGACGGCGTTGCGCCGGTCGCCGCAGCGATACGATGAGGTTGCCGCATCGTTCCGCCCGGTGACTGTCGTGCCCATGCCGCCGGCCATGCGGCGGTGATGCAATTCGATATCGTTGGAGAGGATCACGCCCCGGGCGGCCTGACGTCGCGAGAAGCGAATGAACGCCTGCGGCGCGAGGGGCCGAACCTGCTGCCCCGTCCGGAGAGCCGGACACTGTTGCGCATTGTCGGCGAGATCCTGCGCGAGCCGATGTTTGCTCTGCTGCTCGGTGCCGGCACGATCTACCTGCTGCTCGGCGATCTCAAGGAAGCCCTGATCCTCTTTCTGTTTGCCTGCACCTCGGTCGGCATCGCCGTGGTGCAGGAAGCGCGAACGGAACGCGTTCTTGAAAGCCTGCGCGACCTGACCAGCCCGCGCGCGCTGGTCATCCGCGATGGCATCGAGACGCGCATCGCCGGCGCCGAGGTGGTGCGCGGCGATCTCATCCTGCTGGCGGAGGGCGACCGCGTCCCGGCGGACGCGACCGTGCTCGCCGCCCATGACCTGATGACGGACGAATCGCTGCTGACCGGCGAGTCGGTGCCGGTGCGCAAGATCGGCGCCCATGCCGCCGCACCGTCGGGCCGGCCAGGGGGTGAGGATCTGCCATACGTCTATTCCGGCAGCATGGTCGTGCGCGGCCACGGCCGGGCGGAGGTGGCCGCGACTGGTCCGCGCAGCGAGATCGGCAAGATCGGAATGGCAATCGTCGGCATTGAAGACGAGCCGCCCCGCCTTCAAGCTGAAATCGGACGGCTCGTCCGCCGTTTCGCCGCCGTCGGCATAACTCTGAGCGTTCTCGCCGTGCCGCTTTACGGATTTCTCCGCGGCGGCTGGCTCGACGCGCTGCTGAGCGGGATCGCGCTCGGCATGTCGATGCTGCCCGAGGAGTTCCCGCTGGTCCTCACCGTATTCATGGTGATGGGGGCTTGGCGCATCTCCCGTGCCCGCGTGCTGACCAGACGCGTCGCGGCGATCGAGACGCTCGGCGCTGCGACTGTCCTGTGCACCGATAAGACCGGCACGTTGACCCAAAATCGAATGACGATCGTCGAACTGCGCAAGGGAGCCGATGTCTGGCGGCCGGACGGCGGCGCCCGGGCGCCCGCCGCCATCGCGGCGCTCATCCGGCAGGGAATCCTGGCAAGCGCCCGCATGCCGTTCGACCCGATGGAAAAGGCATTCCATGCCCTTGGCCGGGATGCCCTTGCACCGGATGACGACCCGCATCGCGATCTTGCGCTCAAGTGGGAATACGGCCTTCGGCCCGACTTGCTCGCGGTGACGAACGTGTGGGAAGCGCCGGGCCGCGAGACCTTGCTCGTGGCGGCCAAGGGTGCCCCGGAAGCCATAGCGGAACTGTCCGGCTGCTCGCCCGAAGACCGCGATCGGCTGCGTGCCTCGATCGACGAAATGGCGCGCGCAGGCATGCGCGTTCTCGGCGTCGCCCGCGCCGAACTGCCGGCCGCGACCGGCAAGCCCGATACGCCGCGCGGCATGAAGTTCGAGTTTCTCGGACTGGTCGGCCTCGCCGATCCGCTGCGCCCCACCGTGCCGGCCGCGGTCCGCGAGTGCCGTTCGGCCGGCATCCGGGTCATCATGATCACCGGTGACTACCCGCAGACCGTCGAGGCCATCGCCGCTCAGGCCGGGCTCGAGACGGGCGAGGTCGTATCCGGCGCCGATCTCGAGGCAATGAGCGATGCGGACCTGGCCGTCCGCGTGCGTCGCGCGACCGTATTCGCTCGTACGATGCCCGAACAAAAGCTGCGCATCGTCCAGGCCCTCAAGGCCGACGGTGAAATCGTCGCGATGACCGGCGACGGCGTCAATGATGCCCCGTCGCTGAAAGCCGCGCATATCGGCATCGCGATGGGCGGCCGCGGTACGGACGTTGCGCGCGAGGCGTCCTCCCTCGTCCTGCTCGATGACGATTTCGCGTCGATCGTCGCCGCGATCCGGCTCGGGCGCCGGATCTACGACAATCTGCGCAAGGCGATGGCCTACATTCTCGCGATCCACGTGCCCATCGCAGGACTCGCGCTGACACCGCTCATCTTCGGGCTTCCGCAGATTCTCTGGCCTTTGCACATCGCCTTCCTGGAACTGATCATCGATCCCATGTGCTCGATCGTGTTCGAGGCGGAGGACGAAGAGCGGAACGTCATGGGCCGCCCGCCGCGGCCACCCAAGGAAGCGCTCTTCAGTCTTGGCAATATTGTCTGGAGTCTGGCGCAAGGTGCCGTCGTGCTCGCCTTCATCGCCGGACTGTTCGTGCTCGCGCTCCGTCAGGGCCTGCCGGAGGAGGACGCCCGCGGCCTGAGCTTTGCCGCTCTCGTCGTCACGAATCTCGGACTTGTCCTCGTCAACCGCTCGCTCAGCGCTTCGGTGTTCTCGGCGTTTCGGCGTCGCAATGCGGCGTTATGGTGGGTGACGGGCGGCACCGCCGCGATCCTTGCAGGGATCTTTCTTGCTGCGCCGGCTCGCGCGCTCTTCCATTTCGGTCCGCTGCACGCTGATGACGCGGCCGTAGCGATCGTCAGTGGCCTTGCCGTCCTGGGTCTATTGGAAGCGGCCAAACGCGCGGCCGAGCACCGCAAGACGGCCGCCGGGCAGCGTTGAACCGCGGCGGCGAAGGCCCGGATCGGCCGGACAGCCGGCTCCCGAATCACGTCAATCGAGGGATTTGCGGAAGCGGACGACGCTCAGGCCGAGCAGGCCGATGCCGAGCGCCGCCAGCGCGAGCATGTCGGGCCACAGAACGTCGAGGCCGACGCCCTTCAGGAACGTGCCTCTGATGATGATGAGATAATACCGCAGCGGATTCACATAGGTGATGGCCTGGAGGGCACCCGGCATGCTGCTGATCGGGAAGCTGAATCCCGACAGCGTGAAAAGCGGGTTGACCACGAAGAAGTTGGAAGCGAAGGCCTGCTGCTGGGTGGTGCAGATCGTGGAGATCAGGAGGCCCAGCCCGAGCGTGCTCAGCAGGAACAGCGAGGTCCCAAGCAGCAGGACCAGAGGATTGCCGACGAACGGCACGCCGAACCAGATCGTGCCGGTCAGTGCGATGAGCATGACCTCGCCGAGGCCGACGAGGAAGAACGGCGCGGTCTTGCCGAGCACGAACTCGAGCGGCCGGATCGGCGTGACCATGATCTGCTCGAGCGTCCCCACCTCGCGCTCGCGGACGATCGCGAAGGCCGTCAGGTTCACGACGATGGTAAGGGTGAGCGTGCCGATGACGCCCGGCACGAAGAACCATCGGCTGTTGAGGTCGGGATTGTACCAGGGCCGCGCCTCGAGCGTGACCTCGACCGGAGCGGTCTTCGGTCCGGGCAGGACGCGTTCGGCCAGGTCGAGCTGGTATGCCGCCGAGAAACGCTGGACGATCTCGCCCACATAGGAGAGCGCGATCAAAGCCGTGTTCGAGTTCGTGCCGTCGACCAGGACCTGGACGGGGGCAGGCTGTCCCTTGCGGAGCTTCTCGGCGAAGCCGGCATGCACGACCAGCGCGACCGTGGCGTCGCTCTGCTCGATGGCCGCCTCGACGGCTTGGCTTGTCGTCGCGACCTCCACGACATGGAACCGCTCCGAGCTGCCGAACCCGGCGACAAGCTCGCGGCTTTCCTGGCTGTGGTCCAGATCGACGACGGCGGTCGATACGCCGAAGACCTCGAAGGTCGCGGCATAGCCGAAGATCAGCATCTGGATGATCGGCGGCACGAGCAGCCGGAAGCGCGACCACCGGTCCCGCCACAGCTCCAGAAACTCCTTGATGACGACCTGCAGGATGCGCTCGGGCACGGCAGGTCAATCGAGCGACTTGCGGAAGCGCAGGATGGTCAGGCCGAGCAGCCCCAGGCCGAGCGCCGCAAGCGCGAGCATATCCGGCCACAGCACGCCGAAGCCGACGCCCTTGAGGAACGTGCCGCGCGTGATGACGAGGTAGTAGCTGAGCGGATTGACGTAGGTCAGCGCCTGCATCGCGGCCGGCATGGTGGTGATCGGCGTCGTGAAGCCCGAGAGCATGAAGATCGGGTTGATCACGAAGAAATTGGAGGCAAAGGCCTGCTGCTGGGTCGTGCAGACGGTCGAGATGAGGAGGCCGAGCGAGATCGAGGTCAGCAGGAAGAGCGACGTGCCGACGAAGAGGACGAAGGGATCGCCGACGAACGGCACGCCGAACCAGATCATGCCGGTGACCAGCAGCATGAACACCTGGCCGATGCCGATGAGATAGAGCGGCAGGGTCTTGCCGATCAGGAGCTCGAAAGGCCGGATCGGTGTCACCATGATCTGCTCGAGCGTGCCGACCTCGCGCTCGCGCACGATCGCGAAGGCGGTGAGGTTGACGACGCTGACCAGCGTCACCGTGCCGACGATGCCCGGCACGAAGAACCACCGGCTGTCGAGACCGGGGTTGAACCACGGCCGCTCTTCGAGCCGCACCTCGACAAGCTGCGTCCGCGGGCCCGGCAGCACGCGGTTCGCGAGATCGATCATGTGGGCGGTCGAATAGGTGCCGACGATCTGACCGACATACCCGAGGGCGAGCAGCGCCGTGTTGGAGTTGGTGCCGTCGACCAGCACCTGGAGCGGCGCCTTCTGACCCTTGCGGAGACGCTGGGCGAAGCCCGGATGGATGACCAGCGCCACCGCCGCGTCGCCGCGTTCGATCGCGTCGGTGATGCCCGCCTCGTCGGCCGCGACCCGGATGATCCGGAAGCGGCCCGAGCCGGTGAAGGCGCTGACCAGCTCCCGGCTCTCCTGGCTGTGGTCCAGGTCGAGCACGGCCGTCGTCACGGCGTTGACCTCGAAGGTGGCGGCGTAGCCGAAGAGCAGAAGCTGGATGATCGGCGGCGCGAGCAGAGAGAAGCGGCCCCAGCGGTCGCGTGACAGCTCGAGAAGCTCCTTGATCAGAATCTGCAGGATCCGGCCGAGCATGGCTGCCTCAGTCCACGGTCTTGCGGAATGCCCGCGCAGCCAGATACGTGACGAGCCCCGCATAGACGACCATCGCCGCCAGCGGGAAGGCGATCTCGGTCACGCCTGCCCCTTTGAGGAAGATCGCTTTGAGGACGGTCACGTAATAGCGCGAGTGAACGAGATAGGTGATGGCCTGGATCACGCCCGGCATCTGATCGATCGGGAAGGCGTAACCCGACAGCATCGTGGTCGGCAGCAAGGTGACGAGCAGCGCTATCTGGCTGGCGCCGAGTTGGCTGCGGATGAGCACCGAGAGCAGGTAGCCGATGCCGAGCACGACCACGAGAAAGAGCGCGGTCGCGAAGAGCAGCGTCGAGAGCGCACCGCGGAACGGCACGGTGAACCAGAAGACGGCAAGCCCGAGGCAGAAGAAGGCATCGAGCATGCCGACGCCGAAATAGGGTGCGAGTTTGCCGATCATCAGCTCGAGTGGCGTCACCGGCGTCGACACGAGCAGCTCCATCGTGCCGCGCTCCCACTCGCGCGAGATGGTGAGCGACGTGAGCTGCGCGCCGACCAGCGCCATCACGATCGCGACGATGCCGGGCACGATGAAGTTGCGGCTTTCCAGAGCCTCGTTGAACCAGACGCGGGATTCGAGCGCGACCGGCTGGGCCAGCGCCGGTACGCCGCGGCGGGAGAGCGCCTCGGACCAGGCATCGGCCGAGTAGGCTGACACGATGGCCTGGGCATAGCCGATCGCGATGTTGGCGGTGTTGTCGTCGGTGGCGTCGATCAGCGCCTGGACCGCGCTGCGGCTGCTGTCGCCGAGCCGCGCCGAGAAATCCGGCGGGATCACGAGCGCCACGCGGCAGCGCCCGTCATCGATCGCGGCGGTCACCGCGCGTGCATTGTCGAAGGCGCCGACGACCTGGAAGTACTGCGAGGACTGAAAGCGCTTCAGCAGGTCCTGGCTGTCCTGGTTCGCCTGCTGATCCCAGACGCAGACCGGGATGTGCTTGATGTCGACGCTGACGCCGTAGCCGAGCAGGCACATCTGCATGAAGGGCATGGCCAGCGCGATCATCAGGCTGCGCGGGTCGCGCCAGATCTGGAGCGCTTCCTTGACCGCGATCGCCCTGATCCGGTTGAGCTTCATGCCGACACCAGCGGGACCGGCGCGCGGTGGCCGACAAGCTCCACGAACGTGTCCTCGAGGCTGGGCTCGATGCGGCTGACGCGCGCGCCGGGAATGCCGTGCCCGGCGAGCCACGCCGGCAGCTCGCGCGCCGCTCGATCGGCGTCGTCGACCAGCACGTGGAGCGCGTTGCCGAACGGTGCCACGTCGATGATTCCGGGGCGGGACGGCAGCGTATCGAGCGCCTCGGCGATGCGCGTTGCCTCGACCAGCACGAGCTGGCCGCCCAGCGCGCGGTGCTTCAGATGGTCCGGACTGCCGAGCGCTATCAGCTTTCCTTGGCTGATCAGCGCAATGCGGTTCGCATACTCGGCCTCGTCCATGTAGTGCGTCGATACAAGGATGGTGACGCCGTCCGCCGCCATATCATGGATGAGATCCCAGAAGCGGCGACGCGACACCGGGTCGACGCCGGAGGTCGGCTCGTCGAGGAACAGCACGGGCGGGCGGTGGAGGATGGCGCAGCCGAGCGCCAGGCGCTGCTTCCACCCGCCGGCGAGCGTCGACACCAGCGCGGTCTCGCGCCCGGCCAACCCGGCCATCTCGGTCGCGAAGCGGATGCGCTCGCCGAGCTCGCTGCGCTTCACGCCATAGATGCCGCCGAAGAAGCGCAGGTTCTCGATCACCGTGAGATCGCTGTAGAGCGAGAATTTCTGCGACATGTAGCCGATCTGCCCGCGCACCCGCTCGGGATCGCGGGCAACATCGATGCCGGCGACCAGAGCGCGGCCGGAGGTCGGCCGCAGGAGCCCGCACAGCATGCGGATGATGGTCGACTTGCCGGCGCCGTTCGGCCCGAGGAAACCCATGATCTCGCCGCGCTTCACGTCGAAGCTCACGCCGTCCACGGCGGTGAAGGCGCCGAACCGCTTCACCAGCTG
This sequence comes from Allostellaceae bacterium, assembly GCA_035308865.1. GTDB lineage: Bacteria > Pseudomonadota > Alphaproteobacteria > ATCC43930 > CGMCC-115725 > DATGFU01. Next base: position 12,509 of record DATGFU010000358.1, read on the forward strand.
TTCGACCCGGATGATGCCGTCGTTCATGCCGCCGGCTCCGAACTGCCGAGCAGCGTGACGAAGAGGTCCTCGATCGTCGGCGCGGTGGGCTCGATCCGGCCGAAGGCGAGGCCCGATGCCGTGAGCGCCGAGCGGATCTCGGGGACGCGTAGCGCGGCATCGTCGACATGGACATGAACACCGTCGCCGACGCTGAGCACGCTCGACACGCCGGGTAGGAGCAGCAGACGATCCCGCAACGCGTGCGCGTCGTCGGTGCCGATCGCGAGCAGCGCCCCCGGCATGCGGGATTTCAGCCCGGAAGGCGTATCGCAATAGAGCATGCGGCCGCGATGCAGCAGCGCCAGCCGATGGCACCGCTCCGCCTCGTCGAGATAGGCGGTCGAGATCAGGATGCTGACGCCTTCGGAACGCAGCGAATAGAGGATGTGCCAGAACTCGCGGCGCGACACCGGATCGACCCCGGTCGTGGGCTCGTCCAGCAGGACGACGCGGGGCGAGTGGATGAGCGCGCAGGTCAGCCCAAGCTTCTGCTTCATGCCGCCCGAGAGCTGCCCGGCGAGCCGCTTGCCGAAGGCGCTCATCCCGGAGGCTGCGAGCAGCCGCACGGTGCGCTCCTCGCGCAGTTTCCGCGGAACGCTGAAGAGATCGGCATAGAACCGGATGTTCTCGGTGACGGTCAGGTCCTCGTAGAGTCCGAAGCGCTGCGGCATGTAGCTGATGTGCTGCTTCGCCCGTTCCGGATCCCCGACCACGTCGATCCCGTCGATCGCGATCGTGCCGGCATCTGCGCGCATGACGCCCGCGAGCATGCGCATCGCGGTCGTCTTGCCGGCGCCGTCGGGACCGACCAGCCCGAAAATCTCGCCTGGCGCCACCGCAAACCCCAGATCGTCGACGGCCTTGAGGCTGCCGAACCGCTTGGCGAGCCCGGCGACCGCGATGAGCGGCGCCTCGCTCAACTCGTCCCCGCCGGCTGCAGGGCGATATGCGCGTCGGCCGGCAGCCCGGGGACCAGCTCGTGGGTGGGGTTGTCGATGTCGATCTTGATTCGGTAGACGAGGGTCACGCGCTCCTGGTGCGTCTCCACTGTCTTCGGCGTGAACTCCGCATTCCCCGCGATGAAGGAGATGCGGCCGGGATAGGACTTTCCCGGATAGGAGTCGGTCGTGACCGACACCGCCTGGCCGAGCCTGACTTTGGCGATGTCGGTCTCGTTCACGTAGGCGCGCAGCCAGACATGGTCGAGATCGGCGAGCGTCGCCACCGGCGTTCCGGGCAGCACGATCTCGCCCAGCTCGGCCTGCCGTACCAGGATCACGCCGGCATAGGGAGCAGTCACCGTGGTGTAGCCGCGCGTGATCCGGGCGAGCTTCAAGGCCTCCTCGGCGCTCCGCACATTGGCCCGGTCGAGTTCGACATTGCGCTCGGCCACGGAGACGAGCGACTGGTCGCGGTCGAGCGCCGCGGCGGACTGCTTGTAGGCGGTACTGAACTGGTCGCGCGTGTCGGTCGAGACCCAGCCTTGCTTCCAGAGCTTCTCATTGCGGGAGTCCTCGATCCTTTTGAGCTCGAGATCGGCCTCGTCGCTGATGACCGTCTTGCGCGCGGCCGCGAGGGTATCCGTCGCCGAGTCGAGCTGACGCTGCTGCACGGCCAGTGCCGCCTCGGCCATCACGACCTGCTGCGCGTAATCCGAATCGTCGAGGCGGGCGATCAGCGTACCCTGGGTCACCCATTGGCCTTCGTCGAAGGGCAGCTCGACGATCCGGGACTCGATCGCCTTCACGCTGAGCACGGATTCATGCGCCTCGATATTGCCCGAGAGCAGCAGCTGACCCGGCTCGCCGCCGCCGAACAGCCGCGCGATGAACCCCTTTTCCGCCGCGACGGCACCGGCCGCGCCGGCCGCCAGTCCGAGCGCGAGGAAGATCGTAAGCCTGTGAGGCGCCATGGTGCTCGAATTTCCAATGGGAGGTCTCGAATGCCCTGGGAGCAGACCATGAGCGGTCCCACGGGAGCATTGACGTGAATCAGTCGCCGACGAGTCTGGACGCGGCAGCCCCACCGCCGGACCGGCTCCTATCCGGTCCAGCGGAATCCGGTCGCTCTACTCTTGGGCCTCAATCAGGACCTTGAGAGCACGCGTGTTGGCCGCATGGCCGAACGTCTCGTAGGCGTCGAGGATCTGGTCGAAGCGGAAGCGGTGCGTGATCAGGCGTTTCGGATCGATCCGGCCCGCAGCTACCGTCTTCAGCAGCATCGGCGTGGTTACAGTGTCGACGAGACGGGTCGTGATGGTGATGTTCTGCGCCCAGAGCCTCTCGAGGTGCAGGTCGACCTTGGCGCCGTGCACGCCGACATTGGCGATGGTGCCGCCCGGCGCGACGATGTCCTCGCAGGTGATGAACGAAGCCGGCACGCCGACCGCCTCGATCGCCGTGTCGACGCCGCGTCCGCCGGTCAGCTTCATCACTGCCTCGCCGGCGCCGGCGCCCGCGGCACAGACCGTCTGCGTGGCACCGAAGCGTCTCGCCACGTCGAGCCGGTTCTGATCGGGATCGACCATGATGATCTCGGCCGGCGCGTAGAACTGGGTGGTCAGCAGCGCGGCCAAGCCGATCGGTCCTGCGCCGACGATTGCCACGGTGCCGCCGGGCGCCACCTTGCCGTTGAGCACGCCGCATTCGAAGCCGGTCGGCAGGATGTCGCTCAGCATTACCAGCGCGTCCTCCTCGGCGCCTTCGGGCACCCGGTAGAGGCTGGTATCGGCGTGCGGGATGCGGACGAACTCGGCCTGGGTGCCGTCGATCTCATTGCCGAGGATCCAGCCGCCCGTCGTGCAGTGCGAATACATGCCGCGGCGGCAGTATTCGCAACGCCCGCAAGCCGAGATGCACGAGATCAGGACGCGATCGCCGGGATGGAACACCGTGACCCCCGGGCCGACGCTGTCGACGACGCCGACACCCTCATGCCCGAGAATCCGGCCGGGGCTGCAGGTCGGAACGTCGCCTTTGAGGATATGCAGATCGGTTCCGCAGATCGTCGTCTTCGTGACCCTGACGATGGCGTCCGTGGGTGCCGCAATCTGAGGCTTGGGGCGCTCCTCGACCGCCTGTTTCCCGGGTCCCCGATAGACGAATGCTTTCATGATTAGCCTCGCGCGATTCGGTCCTGGCAGCGGCCGCACCGGGACGAGATCCGCTGTCCCGGCGGCCACTCGAAGGATAGAAGCGCGGCGCGCCGGGCCCCTTGACGTGGGTCAACGCCTGGACCCGAGCCTCACCTGATCTACGTCAACGCACGCGCCGCCTCGGCCGCTACGATCGCCCGGCTGACATCGACGCGGATCGTTATGGGCGCCGTCATTCCCTCCTCCATCTCACCGGCCGGACGGGTCGTCGCCGTCCGCGGCTCCGTCGTCGACATCGCGTTCGACGACGGTGTCCTGCCTGGCATCCTCGACGGGCTCGCCATCGACTCCGGCAAGGGCGAAGAGCTGATCGCCGAGGTGCAGCAGCATCTGGGCCCGACTTCCGTGCGCGCCGTGGTGCTCGAGAACACGGCCGGGCTCCGGCGCGGCAGCGCGGCGCGCTCGCTGGCCGCGCCGATCTCCGTCCCGGTCGGCGAAGCCGTACTCGGACGGCTTCTCAATGCGCTCGGCGAGCCGGCCGACCGTCTGTCGCCGCTGCCTCCCGACACGCCGCGCCGGCCGATCCACGCGCCGGCCCCTTCCATCGACCGGCTCGGCGCCGCGCTCGAAGTGTTCCATACCGGCATCAAGGTGATCGACCTGCTGGCGCCGCTCATCAAGGGCGGCAAGGCCGCGATGTTCGGCGGCGCCGGCGTCGGCAAGACCGTGCTCATCATGGAGTTGATCCGCACCACCGTCGAGCGGCATTCCGGGATCTCCGTCTTCGCCGGGATCGGCGAGCGTTCCCGGGAGGGACACGAGCTGCTGCTCGAGCTCGGGCAGTCCGGCGTGCTGGCGCGCACCGCTTTGGTCTTCGGCCAAATGAACGAGCCGCCGGGCGCCCGCTGGCGCGCCGGTCTCACCGCGCTGGCGATCGCCGAGCATTTCCGCGACGCGGCGCACGAGAACGTCCTGCTGCTGATCGACAACGTCTACCGGCTTGTCCAGGCAGGCGGCGAGGTCTCGGGGCTCCTCGGGCGGCTTCCGTCGCGCGTCGGTTACCAGCCGACGCTCGCCACCGAGGTCGCCGAGCTGGAGGAGCGCATCGCCTCGGTCGCCGGCGCCGCCATCACCTCGATCCAGGCCGTCTACGTACCCGCCGACGACTTTACCGACCCCGCGGTCGCGGAGATCTTCAGCCATCTCGATTCTTCGATCGTGCTCTCCCGCGACATGGCCAGCGAGGGCATGTACCCCGCGGTCGACCCGCTGGCCTCAAGCTCCAGCCTGCTCGATCCGCGGCTGGTGGGCGAGGCGCATTACCGGATCGCTCAGGACGTGCGCAAGACCATCGCGCATTATCGGGAGCTTCAGGAGATCATCGCCCTGCTCGGCATCGAGGAGCTGAGCGCGCCAGACCGGCAGGCCGTCATACGGGCGCGCCGGCTTCTCCGCTTTCTCACGCAGCCCTTCATGGTGACCGAGGCCTTCACCGGCAAACCCGGCCGGTCTGTCGCGCTGGAACAGACGCTTGCCGGCTGCCGCGCCATCCTCGATGGCGAAGCCGATGCCTGGGCAGAGTCCTCGCTCTATATGGTCGGTGACATCGACGAGGCGCGGCGGCGCGAGGTCGAGGGACGCGCGTCATGAGGCTCGCCGTCTCCACGCCGCTCGCCGTCGTCGTCGAAGCGGGCGACGTCGCGCATCTCCGCGCCGAGGACGATACCGGCGCCTTCGGCATCCTGCCGGGTCATGCCGATTTTCTGACGGCGCTGACCATCTCGGTGGTCACCTGGCGCGACCCCGACGGACGCGAGCATCACATTGCCGTCAGGGGCGGGATGCTCGAAGTCCGCGGCGGGGACACGATCGCCGTCGCCACCCGCGAAGCGATGCCGGGCGACGACCTTCATCATCTCGAGGCCGAGGTGCTGGCCACCTTCCGTC
>DATGFU010000359.1:0-1588 GCA_035308865.1 Allostellaceae bacterium
CGCCGCCTCGACTTCTTCGTCACGGGCTGGGGGACCGGAGGAACGCTGACCGGGGCGGGCGAGATGCTCCGGCTCGCGCGGCCGGACGTGCAGATCGTCGTCTCCGAGCCCGCCGGCGCCTCGCTCCTTGGGGGTAAGCCCTGGGCGCCTCACAAGATCCAGGGCTGGACGCCGGATTTCATCCCGAAGGTACTGAATCGGGAGGTCGGCCATCGAATCGTTTCTGTCGAGGACGCCGAGGCCGTTGAGACCGCGCGCCACCTCTCTGCCAAGGAGGGCATCTTCTGCGGCATCTCTTCGGGTGGCACATTCGCCGCCGCCCTCAAAGTCGCCGCCGAAGCGCCGCAGGACTCGGTGATCCTCGCAATGCTCCCCGATACCGGCGAACGGTATCTCTCGACAGTGCTCTTCGAGGGAATTGCCGACGGCGGCGATCCGGAGCCCTGAACGCCCGCCCGCCGCGTCTCACGGCCGACACTCATGGATGCGCGCCGCTACGCGACCTTGCCCGATCCCTTCCCGATGTGGCGCGGAGGGGTGCTGCATGGCGGCCGCATCGCGTACGAGACCTGGGGAAAGCTCAATACGGCCCGCGACAACGCCCTGCTCCTCTTCACGGGGCTCTCGCCGCCCGCGCACGCCGCCGCCTCGCCCGAAGACCCCGGCGAGGGATGGTGGGAGGGAATGGTGGGCCCGAAGCTCGCGATCGACAGCGAGCGGTTTTTCGTCATCTGCGTCAACTCGCTCGGCAGCTGCTTCGGATCGACCGGGCCTGCCTCGGTCGACCCCGCCACCGGGCAACCTTATCGCCTGGCGTTTCCGGATCTGTCGATCGAGGACATCGCGCGTGCCGGTTTCGAGACCGTGCGTTCGCTCGGGATCGCGCGCCTCGACACCGTGATGGGTCCCTCGCTCGGCGGTTCGGTGACGCTGGCCTACGCGGCGCTCTTTCCGGAAACCGCGCGGCGACTGGTGTGCATCTCCGGCACCGCGGCGGCCGCTCCCTTCGCAATTGCGCTGCGCTCGATTCAACGCGAAGCGATCACGTCCGATCCCGCCTGGGCGGGCGGCAACTACTCACCCGAGCAACCGCCGATCACGGGGCTGCGACTCGCGCGCAAGCTCGGTACCGTCACGTACCGCTCCGCCGCCGAATGGCAACAACGCTTCGGCCGCCAGCCGATCCGTGCCGACATGCGCACCCATGATCCCTTTGCTTCCGAATTCGCCGTGCAGGGTTACCTCGAGGCGCTGGCACAACGCTTCATCAACGCTTTCGATGCCAACTGCTACCTCTACATCTCGCGCTCCATCGATCGCTTCGAGCTGGCCGCGCACGGCGATCCGGTCGCGCTGTTCCGCCGCTCCGGCGTGGCAGAAGCTCTGGTGATCGGCGTGCAGACCGACCTGCTGTTTCCGGTCGACGATCAGCAGTCAATTGCCCGATCTCTCGAGGCCGCAGGCGTTGCAACGCGCTTCGTGTCGCTGCCGTGCATCCAGGGACACGACTCATTCCTTATCGACCTCGAGACGTTCGGCCGAGAAATAGGTAAATTCCTGCACAACCTTTGACGCAGTCGACGCGCCA
>DATGFU010000360.1:0-3126 GCA_035308865.1 Allostellaceae bacterium
TCCGCCGCCCCGTCGATTTACAGGGGCGGGTGGCGGGTGTAGCTGCGGCAGCATCGGACGTTCCGGCCGAGGGGTAGGGCTCGTGACTGAAAACCGCCGGTTCAAGCTGATCCGCCGGCCGCACGGCATTCCGGTCGCCGAGGATTTCCGCCTCGACCGCGACCCGACTCCGGCGCTCGAGGACGGCCAGTTTCTCATCCACAACCACTACGCCTCGCTCGATCCGGCGATCCGTGGCTGGATGGCGGACGAGCCTTCCTACCTCCCGCCGATCCCGCTGGGCGAGCCGGTGCGGGCCACGACTGTCGGCGAGATCGTGGAATCGCGGAGTGCAGCCTTTCCGGTCGGCAAGTTCGTGGTCGGGCTGAACGCGATCGAGGATTACTCGGTCGGCCGCAGCGACGGGTATACGAGCCTGATCGACCCTTCGGTGGCGCCGTCGCTCACGCATTTCCTATCGGCGATGGGCGCGGTTGGCCTCACTGGATATTTCGGGCTGTTGGAGATCGGACGGCCGAAGCCGGGCGACACGGTGCTGGTCACCGGAGCCGCCGGGGCGGTCGGCTCGATGGTCGGACAGATCGCGAAGATCAAGGGCTGCCGCGCCGTCGGGATCGCCGGGGGCGCCGCAAAGTGCCAGCGCGTCACGCGCGACTACGGCTACGACGCGGCCATCGACTATCGCGGCAAGACCGCCGACCAGATCTCCACCGAGATCGCCGCCGCCTGCCCGAAGGGCGTGGACGTGATCTTCGAGAATGTCGGCGGGGTGTGCCTCGATGCCGGGCTGATGAACATCAATGTCGGCGCCCGCGTGGCGCTGTGCGGCCTGATCAGCGAATACAACAGCACCGGCCCGCGCCACGGCACGCGCAACCTGTGGCAGCTGATCGTCAAGTCGGCCACCATTCGCGGGTTTCTCGTGCCCGAGTTCCGGGACCGGTTCGCGGAGGGCGCGGCAGCGATCGCGGGCTGGATCCGCGAGGGCAGGCTGCGCGTCGACGAGCATGTCGAGACCGGCATCGAGAACGCCCATCCGGCCTTCGTCCGCCTGTTCCACGGCACCAACGAGGGCAAGATGCTCCTGAAGCTCGGGTCGGGAGGCTGACGATGGGACGTCTCGAAGGGAAGCGCGCTCTCGTCGTGGGTGCGGCCAGCCGCGACAACATGGCCCAGACCATCGCGCGGCGCTTCAAGGCGGAAGGCGCCCGGGTGATGGTCGCCGGCCGCCGCCGCGAGGAGCTGGAGCGGCTGGCCGCGGAGCTGGGGGGCTTCGCGGCGCTCTGCGACCTAACGCGCCGCGCCGATGTCGCGGCGCTCGCCGCCGAGGCGCAGGCGAAGATGGGCGGCGTCGACATCGCCGTGAACGCGACCGGCTGGGGGCTGCTGAAGCCCTTCCTCGATACCACGGACGACGAGCTGGAGCAGATGACGGCGCTGCAGTTCACCGGCCCGTTCCGCTTCTTCCAGGAGATGGTGCGGATCATGGGGCCGGGCGCCTCGATCATCCAGATCAGCTCGGCGACCGCGACCATCATGCTGGAAGAGCACACCGCCTATATGGGCACCAAGGCCGGCACCGATCACGTGATCCGCTGCATCGCGAACGAGTTCGGCAGCCGGGGCATCCGCGCCAACTCGATCTCGCCGGGCCTCACCGACACGCCGATGACGGCGGACGCGAAGACGGTGCCCGGCCTCTTCGAATCCTTCCTGCCCGGCTATCCGCTCGGCCGGATCGGCACCTCCGACGACATCGCCGCGGCCGCCGTGTGGCTCGCCAGCGACGAATGCTTCATGACCGGCGAGAACCTCCAGGTGAATGGCGGCCTCACGCTGCGGCGCAATCCGAGCAAGGCCGAGATCGAGCGGTCGGTCGCCGCGGCGATGGCACGGCAGGACCGCGGGGCCGCAAACCTATGATTCCCGCCAGCTTGCCATCGTCGGCAGATGCGTCGAGGCTGGCGTTCGCGTCACGCCCTCGTCGGGTGCCTTAGGAGAACGAGATGGACGATCTGATCACTCACGACCCGCTCGGCATCGCCGCCGTCGCGGAGGCGCTCGAAGGCTACGCGCGCGATCACAAGACGTTCCAGACCGACAGGACCATGACCGTGCCCTACGCGGTCTATACCGACGAGGCGCGCTGGCACCGCGAGATGGAGCTCATCTTCCGCCGTGTGCCGCTGATGCTGGCCCTGTCCTGCGAGCTGCCGGAACGGCGCAGCTACAAGGCGCTGGACGCTGCCGGAAAGCCGGTACTGATCACCCGCGACCAGACCGGAAAGGTGCGTGCCTTCCTCAATGTCTGCGCGCATCGCGGCTCGCCCCTCGCCGAGGAAGGCTGCGGCAAGGCCGCCCGCCTCACCTGCCCCTATCACGGCTGGACCTTCGGGCTCGACGGCAAGCTGATCGGCGTCAGCGATGCGGCGCTGTTCGGCGAATTCGACCGCTCGAGCCGCAACCTGCGCGAACTGCCCTGCGTCGAGCGCGCCGGCATGATCTTCGGGGCGCTGACCCCGGACGCGCCTTTCGACGTCGACGCCTATTACGGTCGCCTCCTCTCGGATTTCGAAGCGTTGGACCTCGCCAACTGGACGTTCCTGGGCTCGCGCGTCATCGAAGGCGCCAACTGGAAGATCACCTTCGACGGCTATCTCGAGGGCTATCACTTCGCCACGCTGCACCCCAAGACCATCTTCCCGCGTACGCTGTCGAACGTGATGCATTACGAGGCGTTCGGGCCGCATCTCAGGATCGCCTTCCCGCACACGGACATCGTGGCCAAGCTCGGCAACGTGCCGCGCGAGAGCTGGGGCGAGCAGGAGAACAACGGCTTCGACTTCGTCCGGATGCTGTTCCCCAATGCCGCGGTGTTTCTGGCGCCCGAGATCGCGCAGATTGCCCAGATCTTCCCCGGTCCGACCCCGGACCGCAACCGGACCGTCCTGACCTATGTGCGCCGCGATCCGCTCAAGGACGAGGCCGAGAGGGCGGCCTGCGAGGAGATGATCACATTCTTCCGCGACGTCACCTACGGAGAGGACTACGTGCTGGGGATGAAGATCCAGAAGGGCATTGAATCCGGCGCCTTCGACAGCATCGTCTTCGGCAAGAACGAGCGCG
>DATGFU010000361.1:0-2235 GCA_035308865.1 Allostellaceae bacterium
CGCGTTCCAGCCCGCCTATGATGGCGGAAGTCATGGAGTCACGGATTGTCTAGAATCGTCATGGATCCCAGCGAAAACGCCATCGATTTGTTGAACGATCTCATAGTTCGGGCGCGCGGGTCCGGGGCCGACCAGGCGGACGCGCTGATGGTCGAGGGCGTGTCGATTGGTCACGCCCGGCGGCTCGGCGCGATCGAGAAGCTGGAGCGATCGGAATCCTACGACCTCGGGCTGCGCGTGCTGGTCGGCAAGCGGCAGGCGATCGTGTCGTCCAACGACAAGTCGCGGGCGGCGCTCGACGAGCTGGTCGAGCGGGCGATCGCCATGGCCCAGATCGTGCCGGAGGACGAGTTCTGCGGTCTCGCCGATCCCGACGAGATCGCGCGCGACTGGCCGGCGCTCGACATGCTCGACCCGGTCGAGCCCAGCGCCGACACGCTGATCGAGCGGGCGCGGGTCGCCGAGGATGCGGCCCGTGCGGTGCCGGGCGTCACCAATTCGGACGGATCGCAGGCCGGCTGGGGCACGCATCGCGTGGCGCTCGCCGCCTCGAACGGGTTCGCCGGCGCCTATGCCGGGTCCTACCACAGCGTCAGCGTCGTCGTGCTGGCGGGCAGCGGCACCGACATGGAGCGCGACTACGATTGGTCGACCGCGGTCCACGGCGCCGAGCTGGAGGACCCGGCCGTCGTCGGCCGTCGTGCCGGCGAGCGGACGGTGCGGCGGATCGGGGCGCGCAAGGCGGCGACGCAGAAGGTGCCCGTGGTGTTCGATCCCCGAGTCTCCTCGTCGCTGCTCGGGCATCTCGTCGGCGCCATCTCCGGCCCCTCGATCGCGCGCAAGACGAGCTTCCTCAGGGATCGGTTGGGCCAGCAGGTTTTTCCCGCAGGAATACGCATCATCGACGACCCGCACCGGCCGCGCGGCCTGCGCTCCAAGCCGTTCGACGGCGAAGGGATCGCCAACCGCCGCCACGCCATCGTCGATGACGGTGTGCTGACGACCTGGCTGCTCGATCTGCGCTCGGCGCGGCAGCTGGGGTTGCGCTCGACCGGCCATGCCGCGCGCGGGACATCCTCGCCGCCGGGGCCCTCGCCGACGAATCTCTACCTCGAACCCGGCCCCACGAGTCGCGCAGATCTGCTCGGCGCGATCCCCAACGGACTCTATGTGACCGAGTTCCTCGGATCTTCCGTGAACGGCGTGACCGGCGACTACAGCCGCGGGGCGAGCGGGTTCTGGATCGCGGACGGCGAACTGACCTACCCGGTGAGCGAGATCACAATTGCCGGGAATCTCAACGACATGTTCCGGAATCTCACGGCCGCCGACGATCTCGAGTTCCGCGCCGGGACGAATGCGCCGACGCTCAGAATCGACGGGCTGACCGTGGCAGGGGCGTGACGCTTTTATTACATCTAGTATGTAATACTTTAACTTGATCCCATATGTGGTGGCGGTAGTGTCCCTCCGCCATGAGCTATAGTGATCCGGACCGCTTTTACCGCACGATCTGGATATCCGACGTGCATCTCGGCACGCGCGGCTGCCAGGCCGAGTTCCTGATCGACTTCCTCAGGCATACCGAGTCGGAGACGCTGTATCTCGTCGGCGATATCTTCGACGGATGGCGCATGCGGCGCTCCTGGTATTGGGCGCAGTCGCACAACGACGTGATCCAGAAGATCCTGCGCAAGGCGCGCAAGGGCACCCGGGTCGTCTATATTCCGGGCAACCATGACGAGTGCTTGCGGATGTACTCGTCGGCGGCGCTCGTGCTCGGGGGCATCACGCTGGAGGACGAGGCGGTCCACGAGACCGCCGACGGCAGGAAGCTGCTGGTCATCCACGGCGATGTCTTCGACGGCGTGGTGAAGCACGCCCGTTGGCTGGCCGTGCTGGGCGACTGGGCCTACGAGGCGATGATGCTGGTGAACACGGTGTTCAACCTGATCCGCCGCCGCTTCGGCTTCGGCTACTGGTCGCTCTCGGCCTTCCTCAAGGCCAAGGTCAAGAACGCGGTCGAGTACATCGGCAGCTACGAGCGCGTGCTGGTGGATGTGGCGAAGCGCCGCGGCGTCGACGGCATCGTGTGCGGCCATATCCACACGCCGGAGATCAGGACGATCGATGGCCTCATCTACTGCAACGACGGCGATTGGGTCGAAAGCTGCTCCGCGCTCGTCGAGCATTTCGACGGTCGGCTGGAGATCGTGCGCTGGATGCAGGTGCGTG
>DATGFU010000362.1:0-2879 GCA_035308865.1 Allostellaceae bacterium
CTGGGCAAGGCCGCGCCGGAACTGCGGCGGGCGCTGGTCGCCTACGCCCACGATCTCGGCCTCGCCTTCCAGATCGCCGACGACCTCCTCGACGTCGAAGGCTCGGAGGCGGAGGTCGGCAAGTCCGTCCAGCGCGACCAGGCGGCCGGCAAGGCGACCTTCGTGACGATCCTCGGCGTCGAGGGCGCCCGCAAGCAGGCGCGTGCGCTGGTCGACCAGGCCTCGGCGCATCTCGATCCCTTCGGCGAGCGCGCCGAGCTTCTGCGCCAGTGCGCCCGCTTCGTGGTGGAGCGACGCTCGTGACGAAGAAGCCCACCGGAGGATAGATGTCCGCCGTCCCGCCGCCAGGCCGGATGGGCTGGCGCCGGGAATTGGGGGAGCTCCTCCACATTGCCGGCCCGCTCGCCGGCGCCCAGCTGGCCTATATGGTCATGGGCACGACCGACTCCATCATGATGGGGCGGATCGGCACCGACGCGCTCGCTGCCGGCGGGCTCGGCAGCACCGTCGCGTTCATGATGGTCTACGTCGCGCTCGGCATGCTGCAGAGCATCCAGCCGATCGTCGCCCATGGCCGCGGCGCCAACGACCGCAGCGCCTTCGCGCGCACGCTCGCGGCGGGATTGCTGATGGGATTGGCCTGCGCCGGACCGATCGTGCTGGTGCTGCTCGAGATCGAGCACATCCTGGTGGCGATCGGCGAGCCGCCGGCGATCGCGCATCTCGCCTGGATCTACGAATGCGCCTTCGCCTGGGCGGTGCCTGCCTGGCTGTGGAACGGCACGTTCCGCAACTATCTGGCGGCGCTGGGCCGGACGCGCTTCATCATGCTCGTCTCGTCGACCGGCTGCTTCGTCAACCTGCTGCTCAACTGGATGCTGATCTTCGGCCATCTCGGCGCGCCGGCGCTGGGCCTCGCGGGATCGGGCTACGCGACCTCGATCGTCGGCGCGCTGATGGCGGTGGCACTCGCCCTCTATGCCTGGCGGGTCGGGGCGCTCCCGGAGGGCATGCTGCGGCTGCGCCTGGGCGAGCTGCGCGACGGCATCGGCGAGGTGCTGGCGCTGGGCCTGCCGGTGGCCGGCCAGTGGATGATCGAGATCGGGCTCTTCTCCGGCTCATCGCTGCTGATGGGCTGGTTCGGCCCGGTCGCCCTGGCGGCCCACCAGATCTGCCTCAACCTCTGCTCGCTGACCTACATGGTGCCCTTCGCGATCGCGACCGCGGCCACCGTGCGGGTGGGCTATCATATCGGCGCCCGGTCGCCGCGTGCGGCGCGGATCGCCGGGTTCACGGCGCTGTGCCTCGGCAGCTCCTTCATGGCGGTGGCGGCAGTGGCGCTCGTCTTCTTCGCGCGGCCGATCTTCGGCCTCTATCTCGATGCCAACGATCCGGCGCTGCCGCAAGTCCAGACGGTCGGCGCGTCGCTTCTGATGATTGCCGCCATCTTCCAGGTGTTCGACGGCACGCAATGCGTTGCCTCGGGCGCGCTGCGCGGCCTCAAGGACGTGCGGATGCCGCTGGTCGCCGCGGTGATCGGCTACTGGATCCTCGGCCTGCCGATCGGCGCCAGCCTCGCCTTCCGCACCGCGTTGGGACCCGTCGGGTTGTGGTGGGGCTTCGTCGCGGGCCTCGTCGTGGTGGCGTTCCTCCTGGCGCTCCGCTTTCGCCGGCGGATCGACCAGCTGGTCGCCGAGGACGCCGCGATCGTGCCGGAGGCCGCATGAATCGCATGCTGACGCGCCGCCGGCTCGACCAGCTGCTCGTCGATCGTGGTCTCGCCGACAGCCGCAGTCGTGCCCGCGCGCTGATCGAGGCCGGGCTCGTGCAGGTGGCGGGCGCATCCGAGACCAAGCCGGGGCGGATGCTGCGGCCGGACGAGGCGGTCGTGCTCAGCGGGCTCGACCATCCCTGGGTCTCGCGCGGCGGGCTCAAGCTCGCCGCCGCCTTCGACCGCTTCGCCATCGTGCCGGAAGATGTGGTTGCCATCGATGTCGGCGCTTCCACCGGCGGCTTCACCGACGTGCTGCTGGCCCGCGGCGCACGGCGCGTCTACGCCGTCGATGTCGGCAGCGGACAGCTGGCGCCGAAGCTGCGCGCCGATGCGCGCGTGATCTCGCTCGAGGGCGTCAACGCACGCATGCTCACCGCCGACGAGGTGCCGGAACCGGCCGACATGATCGTCTGCGACGCGAGCTTCATCGGGCTCGAGGCGATCCTGCCCGCGCCGATGGCCCTGGCGGCGCCGGGCGCGGTGCTGGTGGCGCTGATCAAGCCGCAATTCGAGGTCGGGCCCGAGAATGTTGGCAAGGGCGGGATCGTCCGCGACCCGGCGCTCCACGACTCGGTCTGCCGGCGGATCGAGAACTGGCTGGTGGCACAGCCGGGCTGGCGCGTCGTCGGGCTGATCGAGAGCCCGATCACCGGCGGCGACGGCAACCGCGAGTTCCTGATCTGCGCCCGGCGCGCCAGGTGACGCCCCGGTCCATGGCCGAGCTTACGATCGAGCGCCTCGGCACCGATGGCGTCGGCCTCGCCCGCCACGAGGGCAAGATCATCGCCCTGCCCTACACGCTGCCCGGCGAGCTTGTGCGGATCGAGCCCGGCAAGACGCCGCGGCTTGTCGAACGGCTTTCCGACAGCCCCGATCGCGTCGCGCCGCCCTGCCGGCATTTCGGGACCTGCGGCGGTTGCCAGCTGCAGCACCTGTCGGCGGAGTCGTATTGCCGGTTCAAGGAACAGTTGGCGCTGGACGCGCTCGCTCGCCACGGATTTGCCAATGTGCCCGTCGAGCCGGCCCGCGTCAGCCCGCCGGGCTCGCGTCGACGGGCAACGATTGAGCTTTGCCGTGCCGGCGGACGTGTGCTCGCGGGATTCCA
>DATGFU010000363.1:0-8417 GCA_035308865.1 Allostellaceae bacterium
CAGGGCGACCGGCTTCGGCGTCGGGTGGGCGTCCGTCAGACGCCCTTCCTCACCGGGCCGCCCGAAGCCGCTGCCGCCGGGATACTCCCAGACATTCGAGCGGTCCCTGCCATGCCTGCCCAGCTCGACGTTGTTGCGATAGGGGCCCGGGCCGTTGCCGAACACGTAGACGAGCTCGTGCCGGGACCGGTAGAGCGAGCCCAGCCCGGCATTGGGCTTGACCCAGACGCAGAGGTTCCGGAGCTCGTGATAGACGACGTCGGCGGCCGCCAGGAGCTCGCGCTGGTGGCGCCAGTCCATGAAGACGTAGTGTAGCGAGCCCGGAACGCTGTGCCGGGCGAGGAGCCCGAGGCCACGCTCGAGGAACCCGGTGAACCGAGGCACGGTCATCTCGCCGGACGCCATTCGGAACTCCTGATGGCGCCGATTGCCGGTGACGTTGCCCTGGATCCTGACGTTATAAGGGGGGTCGGTGAATGCCGCGTGGGCCAGGCGGCCGCCCATCAGCGCATCGTAGGTCTCCAGGCGCAGGGCATCGCCGCAAACCAGGCGATGGCCGCCGAGCAGCCATAGATCGCCCTCGCGCGCGACCGGTGATGCAACCTCCTCGAAATCGACCTCGTCGTCGGCGTCGTGATCCGACACGTCGCCGATGATCAAGTCGATCTCGGGGACGTCGAACCCCGTGATCGTCACGTCGAAGCCTGGATCGACGGCAATGAGATGCTGCAGCTCGATGGCGAGGATCGAGCGGTCCCAGCCGGCCTTCTCGGCCAGCTTGTTGTCGGCGAGCACGAAGGCCCGCTTCTGGTCCTCAGTGAGGTGATCGATCCTGACGGTCGGCACCCGGGCGTGCCCCAGGAGCTTCGCCGCCGCCCAGCGGCCGTGGCCGGCGATGATGACGCGGTTCTCGTCGATCAGGACGGCGTTGACGAAGCCGAATTCCCGGATGCTCGCGGCGATCTGGCGAATCTGTCGCTTCGAATGCGTTCGGGCGTTCCGCGGATTGGGCTTGAGCTCGTCGATTCCGAGATAAGCGACCTCAAGCTCGGCCAGGCAATTCCCCATGCTCTGCTCCCGCTTCGGGCAGGCGAGCCCACCGCCTGCCTTCCCGGGCGGGAGCCTAGGGCATGCTCGCGCGCGATCCGGCTAGCGCGCCAAAATCAGTTTGCGTGCCCGTCGCAGGCGGTCGCGCAGGCCGGAGACGGGGGCCGACCTCGTCCGGTCGTCGCGCGTGGTGAAATGGATCATCCCATCCTCGATGTCCTGGATCGGCTCGCCCCATCCCTTGAGCCGGTCCAGTAGCTGCTCGACCGTGATGGTCGGGCGCTTGCGTACGATCTCCATGATGACGCCGGTGAGAGCATCGGGTTTGCGGGCGCGGCCGGCCTTGCTGGCGAGGCCCGTCACGACGTGGTCCTTGATGGTGAACGCAGCACGAATCGCCGATTCGAAGGATGATTGGTACTTGAACGGGACCATGCGCTGGGCCTCCCACTTGACGAGCGCTAAAGCGGACCGGACGAGGGCCTCGTCAGCGAGCAGCGGCTCGAGCGTCAGTCGCTCGGATTCCCAAAACTGACGGTTCATGCGGTTGATCTCCGCCGGCGTAACAGACATCGATGGATCCTCAGGTCAAACAAAGGCTCTCCGTGATCAACGCCTCGGCGCGTACGAAGAGGGCAATAGTCACGCAAGCTCAGTCTGCCACAAAACTGGGAAATGTCTATCAGATTATGGTAAGTACTGCCTCCGATAACCTCAAGTACTTCGAACCTGCCGAGGTCGATCCCAAGTTACGTACTCGAAACCGTGGGCCAGTTCAGTCCGTCGACTTGGCGTATTCTGTAGTCTCGACGAGCGCCCTGGTCTGACTGGGATGCATGGCGAGCTGCTCGAGTTATGCAAGCCAGCCGGTCCGTCACCCCTCCGCTTCCGCCTCTAGCGCCCGCTCGACGAAAGCGGCGAAGGCCCGCGCCTTGGCGCTGGCGCGTCGGCCGGTCGGGAACACAGCCCAGATGTCGATCGAGGGAAGCCGCCAGTCGATCAAGCCCTCGCGCACGCCGCCGCTCCTGAGCTCGACCCCAAACATCTTGTCGCTGGCGACCGCAAGTCCGAGATCGGCGAAGACGGCCTCGCGCACCGCCTCGGCCGCTGTTGAACGGATACGGCCGTTAAGCGCGACGCTCTCCTCGACGGCATTCTTGCTGAAGGTCCAAGCCCCGCCGCCACCCCGCTGCGTGTAGATGATCGCCTCGGGCGTTGTCAGCGCAAATTCATCGTCGGGTAAGAGCGCGTCACATAAGCGACGGGCATGGCAAAATCGACCAACCCGTTCCGGTATTTTGACAGCTCGCCGGAGGTAATCCGGCTCGTGGTCATGATGTACGTCCGCTACCCGTTCTCGCTGAGGAACGTCGAAGACCTCCTGTTCGAGCGCGGGATCGACATCTGCCACGAGACTGTGAGGCTCTGGTGGAACCCGTTCGGGCCGATGTTCGCCGGCGAGTTGCGACGGAAGTGCGTGCAGCACATCCGCCAGTTCAGGCATTGGCGGTGGCATCTGGACGAGGTCTATGTGCGGATCAACGGCGAGATGTGGATAAGCATCGGGCCATGACCCCGATCGGCATAGGGGTCGCGCAGGTAATCCTTTGATTTAGCGGCAATTCCACGTCTGACCCCAGTGCTGATCGGGGTCAATTCTTGGTGCTGGTTCACATCTGGGGCCTCCTTCTGTAAGCTCAAAAGGAGGGCACGGTGGGGGACGTGGAGATTGTTGGCCGGGTCGAGCGCCGGCGCAAGTGGTCGGCCGAGGAGAAGGCGGCACTCCTGGCCGAAGTGGAGGCCGAGCGTGGCAAGGTGTCGTTGGTCGCCCGGCGCCGCGGGATCTCGGATAGCTTGATTTACAACTGGCGTTCGGCTTGGCGGGCGGCAGCTTCGTAGTGCCCATCCGAGACCGTGCGTTCGAACGACAGGTTGTGGTCAGGATGGCCGCAACCCGGCGCGGCCCTTCCGGATGCCGTCGGAGCAGGGATGCTCAAGGGCGAACGTAAACCGATCCTCGGCACTCTTAGTGTGAAAGGCGTGAATCATACTGGGAGGTAAGTTCACGGCAGTTCGGTGGGGCGTAGATTGGCTTCCGCTCTCAGCAACAAATCAAGATGGTTGCAGGCCCCGCAACCACTTTTGTCATAACTCGCTCGAGGTCGAGATCTGACCTCCGCGATCATGCGTGGTCTAGGACGTGCGCCTGCCGTCCTACTCTATGAGCATGATGCGGCGTAGACTTTGCTGGGTGGAGGCGTCGAGTTTCAGTCCGCGGGCGAGATAATTGTCGAAAGAGCCGTACTGGTCGCCCATCGCTCGCAGCGCGGTGGCGAGATAGGCAGCGCGAACGGTGAAGATCGGCTCGAGCGGGGCCGGATCGAGCTTGGCCGCAAGGCGTTGCACCATTTTCTCGTGACTGGCTCGGAGATAGTCGTTGCTCGCAAGGTAATCGGCCATCACGGTCTGGTCGGGCACGCCGAGCAGCGTCAGCAGCACGGCCGCCGCCCAGCCGCTCCGGTCCTTGCCGGCCGAGCAATGAAAGGTCGAGGGCAGGGTATCGGACTGCGAGAGGCGCGCAAACAGCCGATGGTAGGCGTCCTGTGCCGTCGCATCGACCGCAAAGTCGCGGTAGAGCGCCTGCATCAGCCCGTCGGCGCCACCATTGCCGAGCAGCCGCTGCTCGTCCTCGCGGTTGGCCATGGCTGCTGTCAGGCGGCGCCCTTCCTCGTTCTCAGCCCCCGCCACGTCGAAGACGGCAGCTTCGACGTCTGCCGGCAGGCGGTCGCGGCCTTTGGTCCGCTCCTTGTCTGTCCGCAGATCGCAGACGAGGTGAAGATGAAGCGCCGCGACCGTGGCGAGATCGGCATCGCTCAGGGACTCGAGGCCGTCGGACCGGTAGATCAGCCCCATTCTGACCCACTTCCCGTCGCCCGTCCTGTAGCCGCCGATATCGCGGAAATTCGGTGCGGAGGCGAGGCGCAGGCTGCGCTCGGCGATGACGAGCGCATCGCCGCGATCCGGGCTGAGCTCGAAGTACCAGCGCGGTGCGGCCGGCAGGGGGCCGATCTTCGCGGCGTCCCTGGCGCCGCCATGCGCCACTTCCCGGGAGCGGTCGATCCGGTCCGGAGCCGGCCCGGCAAAGACCCGCACCGAACGCACACCCTCGCCCTGCCACGTCACGTTGAACACAGTGCCGTCCGTGCTGGTGACCTCGGCCACGGTGAAGGGAATCCCGCCCGCCGCCGCCTGACACGAAGCGCCGGCAAGAAGGACCGAAAGACCGATGGCGACCGCCATCCATCGCAGAGACTGCATGATCACCCTCCCAAACCGGCGCTAGCAGACAGTACGCTATATCACCAAATGCTACGGCATGATGTCGGTTCGCGAGCTTGGCGCCTCGGGTGGCCGGGGAACGATGCCGAAGAGGATCAATGCCCGCAGCTCTGCGGCCTGGTCCTCGATCCGCGGCGGCGGGGCGCCGAAGGCGCCGGCATAGAGCCGGGTGCTGCGCACGGCCGCGTAGGTCATGTTGATCATCTGCCCGGTCAGGCGGTCGGCGCCGTCCTCGGACAAGGCGCGCCCGCTGACGTCGATCAGGAGCGGGCTGACCGCTGCCCGCAGCCGGCGGAACATGGCCCGGCCGAGCACGGCCATCCGGCTGGATTCGCCCTCGATCATCTCGCGCGCGATGATCTGGCCGGGAACGGTGCGCTCGGCGTGAAGGCGCGTCATCGCCGTGATGAACCCCTCCAGCCGCGCCAGCGGCGGCGCCGGCCGATTGACCGCTGCGAGCAATGCCTCTCCGAAGTAGTCGATGGCGGCTTCGACCGTCCGGTCATAGAGCGCGACCTTGTCGGCATAGAGATAGGTCAGCGTCCCCAGCCGGATCCCGGCGGCCGCGGCGATCTGCCGTTGCGAGACGCCGTCGAAGCCGTGCCGGGCGAAGAGGTCGGCGGCGGCGGCTTCGATCATGCGTCGCTTCTCGGCGGTCCGCCGTTGCGGCGTCCGCGCCGGGTGCCTCATCGGGTGGCAATCGGAAGCCATATCGTTCGCCTGCGTATCATTTTATTTGTACGATCGACCAAATCATGGCAGTTTCGAACCAACAAGGAAAGCAGCGAGGAGCGCCGGCATGAGCTTCGAACACCTGGCGATCGAGATCGACGGAGCGGTGGCGAGGCTGCGCATGACCCGGCCCGAGCTCATGAACCGCGTCGACGAGCCGTGTCACCGCGAGCTGATCGAGGCGTTCCGCATCCTGGCGCATGATCGCGCGATCCGGGCCGTGGTCTGGAGCGCCGGCGGCCGCGTGTTCTCGGCCGGCGGCGATCTCAACGAGATTTACTCCCAGACCGCCGATATCGACCGGCGCATCGAGATGGCGCTGCAGGCCCGCGAGCTGATCTATGGCCTGCTCGACATCCCGGCGCCGGTCATCGTGGCGTTGCATGGCCATGCCTACGGGCTTGCCGCGACGCTGCTCATGCTATGTGACGCAGTCGTCGCGGTGCCTGAGGCGCGGATCGCCGATACCCACGTCAAGGTCGGCCTCGTCGCGGGCGATGGCGGGATCGTCGGCTGGCCGTCGGCGATCAGCCTGATGCGTGCGAAGTATCATTTGCTGACCGGCGAGCCCCTGACGGCGAAGGACGCGTACGGCCTCGGCATGGTGACCAAGCTCGCCGAAACGCCCGAAGCTTGCTGGAAGACAGCTGAGTCACTCGCCCGGCAGATCGCGGCGCTGCCGCCGATCGCCGTGCAGGGCACCAAGAAGACCTTCAACGCCTTGCTGCGCGCCCGCGCCGACGAGGTGCTGGAGCTCGGCCTGGCCTATGAGCAGGGCTCGCTCACGACCGCCGATCTCGTCGAGGCCGTCGAGGCGTTCCGCGAGAAGCGCGAACCTGTCTATCACGGGCACTGAGGGCTGGTCTTGGACCTGACCCCGACACCCCGGGCGGCGGCGCTGCGGCTGCGGCTCGAAACGTTCATGGCCGAGGAGATCGAGCCGGTCGCCGCGGCTTACGAGGCGGCGCTGCATGCGGCGCGCCCGGACCGCTGGGCGGTGCCCGAGGTATTTTTCGAGCTGCAGGCGAAGGCCCGGCAGGCCGGTCTGTGGAACCTGTTCCTGCCACATGCGGTGTTGGGCGCGCCTGGCCTGTCCAACCTCGAATACGCGCCGCTTGCCGAGATCATGGGGCGCATCGGCTTTGCCGCCGAAATCTTCAACTGCAACGCGCCGGACAGCGGCAACATGGAATTGCTGCTGCGCTACGGCAGCCCCGACCAGCAGCGGATATATCTCGAGCCGCTGGCCGAAGGCCGCACCAAATCCGTATTCTGCATGACCGAACCGGATGTCGCGTCCTCCGACGCGACCAATATCCGCACCCGGATCGAACGGGATGGCGACCACTACGTCATCAACGGCCGGAAATGGTGGTCGACCAACGCGTACGATCCTCGCGCCGCCTTCTACATCGTGATGGGGAAGACCGACCCCGAGGCGCCCGTCCATCGCCAGCAATCGCAGATGCTGGTTGATGTCGGCACGCCCGGCGTGACGGTCGTGCGGGCCTTGCCGATCTTCGGCTTTCACGACGAGCCGCACGGCCATGCCGAGATTCGCTTCGAGAACGTCCGGGTGCCGGCGGCGAACATGATCCTGGGCGAGGGCAGGGGATTCGAGATCGCGCAGGGCCGGCTGGGGCCCGGCCGGATCCATCACTGCATGCGCATCATCGGCGTGGCCGAGCGCCTGCTGGAGATGCTGTGCCGCCGCCTCCTGTCGCGCACCGCGTTCGGCAAGCTGCTCGCGGATCAGTCTCTGTGGCAGGAGCGGATCGCGATCGCCCGCACCGAGATCGAGATGTGCCGGCTCCTGGTTCTCAAGGCCGCCCATCTGATGGACACGGTCGGCAATCGCGTCGCCCGGAGCGAGATCGCCCAGATAAAGGTGGCGGTTCCGCTGATGGCGCAGCGTCTCTGCGACATCACCATCCAGGCGCATGGCGCCGCCGGCGTCTGCGACGATTTCGGGCTGGGCTACACCTATGCGCGGCTGCGGGTGATGCGGCTGGGCGACGGTCCCGACGAGGTGCATAACCGCACTATCGCCCGCATCGAGCTCGACAAGTACCGGCCGCCCCGGCCTGCCGCATGACCGGGGTTTCGCGACAGGCGCTGTTCAGCGGTGCCGAGGCTCCCCCGGCGCATCTGGCGCTGGACTCACAACGGCTCGATGCCTGGCTGCGTAGCCATCTCGACTTCTATCGCGGGCCGCTGGAGATCGAGAAATTCCGTGGCGGCCAGTCGAATCCGACCTATCGGCTCACCACGCCGGCCGCGCGCTACGTGCTGCGCAAGAAGCCGCCGGGGCCGTTGCTGCCCTCGGCGCATTCGATCGATCGCGAGTATCGGGTCATCGCGGCTCTCCATGCCGCCGGCTTTCCGGTGCCCCGACCCTATCTCCTCTGCGACGACGAGAGCGTCGTCGGCACCATGTTCTACCTGGTCGAGCACGTCGACGGCCGCGTGTTCTGGGAGGTCGATCTCCCCGGCGTCTCGCCGGGCGAGCGGTCGGCGATCTACGATTCGATGAATGCGACTCTCGCCGCGCTGCACAGCATCGATCCGCTGGCACTGGGCCTCGGCGATTTCGGCCGTCCCGGCAATTATCTGCAGCGGCAGTTCGACCGCTGGACCAAGCAGTACCGGGCCGCCCAGTTGGCGGATGTCCCGGACATGGACTGGCTTATCGCCGAGCTGCCAGGGCGCATTCCGGAGTCGAGCGCCAGCCGGCTCGTGCACGGCGATTACGGCCTGCACAACATCGTCATTCACAAGACCGAGCCGCAGGTGGCTGCGGTGCTGGATTGGGAAATCTCGACGCTGGGCGATCCGCTGGGCGATATCGGGCATCACCTGACGGCGTGGCATCTGCCGCCCGACCTCGAGCGCGGCAGCGTCTCGTCGCTTGTCGGCTGCGACCTGGCGGTGCTCGGCATTCCGACAGCGGACGCCTATCTCGATCGCTACCTTGAACGGACCGGTGCTGCGGATTTCGATCGCCGTTTCGTCCTGGGCTTCGGACTCTTCCGGTACGCGGCGATCATCCAGGGCGTGATGAAGCGGGCGCAGAGCGGCACGGGAGCCAACCAGAACATGATGCACACCCAGGCACGGGTCGGGCTCCTTGCGGCGGCGGCACGCCGTACGATCGAGGGCCGGTGATGGACGGCTTGTTCGATCTCTCGGGTAAGGTGGCGCTGGTCACCGGCGGCAGCCGTGGGCTCGGCCGCGCCATCGCCCTGGGCTTTGCTCGCGCCGGCGCCGACCTTGTGATCGCCAGCCGCAAGCTCGACGTC
>DATGFU010000364.1:0-4729 GCA_035308865.1 Allostellaceae bacterium
CCCTCGGGTAGCCCAGGTCAGAAGAAGCCGGAGTGACGAACGCCATGTATATGAGACGACCGATGATGACGCACACTCAGGCGGCCCTGATCGCCCTGGCGGTAGGGCTCTCCATGTCGATCGCCGGCTGCGTGGCGCCGCCGCCTCCCGGCCCGCCGCCGCCGCCTCCTCCGGCAGTGGCAGAGGCCGCGCCGGCGCCCGAGCAGGGCGGCGGCGAGGAGGTCCAGGCCCAGGATCCGCCGCCGCCGCTCCCCGAGTACGAGCAGCCGCCGATCCCCGCGCCCGGCTATATCTGGACGCCCGGCGTCTGGAATTACGGTTCGGCCGGCTACTACTGGGTGCCCGGCACCTGGGTCGAGCCGCCCGCCATCGGCCTGCTGTGGACGCCCGGCTACTGGGGCTGGGGCGGCGGCGCCTACCTGTTCCATGGCGGCTACTGGGGCCCGCATGTCGGCTTCTACGGCGGCATCAATTACGGCTTCGGCTACGGCGGGTCGGGATTCGAGGGCGGATACTGGAATGGCGGCGCATTTTCCTACAACCGCTCCGTGACCAATATCGGCAACACGAATATTACGAATACCTACAACAAGACCGTCGTCAACAACACGACGATCAACAACACGAGCTATAACGGCGGCGCCGCCGGCACGACCGCCCAGCCGACTGCCGCCGAGCGGACGGCAGCGGCGGAGAAGCACGTGCCGCCCACCGCTGTACAGACCCAGCATGTCCGGGCCGCCAGCACGAACCGCTCGCTGCTTGCCTCGGAGAACCACGGCAAGCCGCCGATCGCGGCGACGCAGAAGCCGGGCGAATTCACCGGGCACAGCGTCGTTCCGGCCCGCGCGGCCGGAGGAGCAATGCCGGCCGAACACCCGGGATCGAGCCTGCATCCCGCGGGGGGAACGCCGCACCCGGCCGGGCACGCCCCGGCAAACGAAGCCGGGGGCGAGTCTCACCCGGCAGGCGGCGCGCCGGCACATCCTGCGCATCAGCCGCACCCGGCGACCCAGGGGCATCCGCAGGGCGGACAACCGTCGGGCGGCCAGCCGCAGGGCCAGCACCCGCCGGTCCAGCACCCCGCAGGCGGCGCACCGGGAGGTGGCGGGCATCCGGGAGGCGGCGCTCCGGCGGCCGGTCATCCGCCGCCCGCGCCGCATCCCCAGGCCGAGTCGAAGCCCGCGGCCCAGAAGCCGCCGCCCAAGAAGGACGACAAGCACCCGCAATAGCCGGCACGTGACGCGTTCGCCGGCGCCGGCCCCTCAGAGCGCGATGACATTGGGCCGAATCGGCCCAATGTCTGAATCGCCCTCTGATTCAAATATTTAGAGACGGATTCAGCGATCAGGTCGAACCGACCTGATCGCATCCGGCTCTAGGCGGAGGGGGCGGCGCCGGTGCGTGCCACGAGCACGCGATCGACGCGGTGGCCGTCCATGTCCACCACCTCGAAACGCCAGCCGTCGATCTCGACATGGTCGGCCACGTTCGGCACGCGCTGGATCTGCGCCATCAGAAAGCCGCCCAGCGTGTGGAACTCGCCGCTGTCTTCGCCGGGCAGGTGGCTGACGCCGATCGCGTCCTTGACCTGCTCGATCGGCACAAGGCCGTCGATCAGCCAGGAGCCGTCCTCGCGGCGCACGACGGCCTGGTCCTCGGCCTCGCCCGGTTCCGCGATGTCGCCCACCAGCGCCTGCAAGATATCGTGCAGCGTCACGACGCCTTCGAACTCGCCGTATTCGTCGACCACCAGCGCCAGCGGCGCGCCCGAGCGCTTCAGCGTCTCGAGCAGGCGCAGCGCCGGGACGGTGTCGGGGATGTAGAGCGGCGGCCGGGTCGCCTTGCGGAGGTCGAACGGCTCGCCGGACAGCGCCTGCGCCAGCAGATCCTTCACCTGCACGATGCCGACGACGTTGCGCGGCCCGCCCTCGACCACCGGGAATCGCGACAGGTGCGAGGTCAGGATCTTCTCGCGGTTGGTCTCCCACCCGTCCTCGAGGTCGAGCCAGTCGACCTGGGTGCGCGGCGTCATGATCGAATCGACGTGGCGGTCGCCGAGCCGCAGCGTCATCTGGACGATGGCGCTCTCGCCCGGCTGGAACTCGCCTGAGGCGGCGCCCTCGCGCATCATCAGGTTGATCTCTTCGTCGGAGACACCTTCCCGCGGCGCCTTCGGGATCGGCAGCATGCCGAGCACGAGTTGGGTGGTCCCCGACAGCACCCACTCCGCCGGCTTCACGATCGTCGAGATCACGGTCATGAAGCGCGACAGCAGCGTCGCGATCCGCTCCGGACGGCTGACCGCGATGCGCTTCGGCACCAGTTCGCCGAAGACGACGCTGCAGAAGGTGACGGTGGCGACCACGGTGACGAGCGCCGCCGTGTGTGCGTAGTCCGCCAGCCAAGGGATCGTCGAGAATGCCGCACGCAACGGCTCGACGAAGCTGTCGCCGCCTTCGGTCGACACGATCACGCCGATCAGCGTGATGCCGATCGATACCGTCGACAGGAACCGGCCCGAATTCGCCAGGAGCTTGAGCGCCGCCTGGGCGCCCTTGCCTCCTTCGGCAGCCTCCGCCTGCAGCCGCGTGCGCCGCGACCCGATCAGAGCAAGCTCCGCCATGGCGAACACGCCATTCAGCAAAATCAGCAGGATGAGGATCAGGATCGTGAGGAGCATGGCGGGCGCCGGGAGGCGATCATAGCATGCGGATTGGGACGGTTCGACGGGGGCTTGCCGTACGCCGCTACCCGAATCGGTAGGCGGAGACGCGGGTGTCCATCACCCGATCGGAGAAGATGCGCCGGCCGGGATCGCCGCTGCCGGCCCCCGCCGCCACCATCAGCGGCAGCAGGTGCTCCTCGCGGGGATGCGCGTCGCGGGCATTGGGCGCCTGCGACCAGTCCGCGAGGCGCGCCTCGCGGATGGCCGGCTCGGCCTCGACCGACTCGGTCAGCCACGCGTCGAATCGGTCGGCGATCGGCGTCGAGGCGGGATCGCCGTAGCCGCGCATGTTGTGATAGCTCATGCCGCTGCCGATGATCAGCACGCCCTCGTCGCGCAGGCCCGCGAGCGCATGCCCGGCCGCGAGGTGGTAGGCAGGGTCCAGCCGTCGGTCGAGCGATAGCTGCACGGTCGGAACGTCGGCGGCCGGGTAGACCAGCTTCAGCGGCACGAAGACGCCGTGATCGAGGCCGCGCGCCGGATCGACCCGTGCCGGCAGCCCCGCTGCGCCGAGCCGCCCGACGACCTCCGCCGCCAGTGCCGGCGCGCCGGGCGCATCCCACCGCAGCCGGTAGGTATGCTCGGGAAAGCCGTAATAGTCATAGATCAGGGACGGGTGCCCGGATCCCGTGGCCGCGAAGCCCGGCTCCTCCCAGTGGCCCGAGATGACGAGGAGCGCCCTCGGACGGACATCGAGCGAAGCGGCGAGACCGCTCAGCCAGTCGGCCATCCGTTGCCACGTGTCCGCCGGCCCCCGCGTCCACTCCATATAGAAGCACGGGCCGCCGCCATGCGGGATGAAGACTGTCGGAAGGCGGGTCAGTGGAGCCTCAGGAGCAAATCGGGCGGCGGGGCCTTGGCCTGGATGTGCCGGAACAGCGCCTCCAGGTCGGCGAGGCTGTCGAGCTTGCAAGTATTGTGCTCGGTCCCCGACACGGCGACATGGTAGCGGCTGAGCTCGGCCTCGCTCAGCGACTTGCAGTTGGAGGCATCGCCGATGCCATAGACCAGCCAGGAGTCCGGACGCCGCACCAGCAGCCCGTAGGAGGCCGGCGCGACCTCGGCGACCCAGGCGTCGGGCGCGATACTGCGCAGCAGGAATTCCACCGGCTCGTCCGGCTTGTCGGTGTCAGCCAGGCTCGGCGGCGTCTGCAGCACGTACCAGCCGGACCCGGGCGGCGACTTCGCATCGCTCAGGGTCAGCTTGGCGCCCTGCGCGCGCCGCACCCAGCTGCCGTGTTCGTCGGGCCCAAAGACGTCGATCGTAGCCGGGACTGTCAGCGGCCGATCGGCCTGGGCCGTCGACACCAGCGGCTTGTCGCTCTCGAAACTGCCGCAGGCCGCGAGCGCGAAGGCGGTCGCGAGCGCCAGGATCGGCCTGCGGATACCCCCTCCCCCCATCCCCCTCCCGCAAGGGAAGGGGGAATAAGACAGCGAGGCAACTCCCCCTTCCCTTGCGGGAGGGGGATGGGGGGAGGGGTGAGGCCGGCGCATGGGCGACCTCAGCTGGCCGACCAGGCCTGCCGCAGCAGGGCCTGGATCGAACCATCCGCCGCCGCGGGCGAGGCGAGCGGCAGGCGGCTCTTCAGCCGTTCGGACCAGCTTTCGTTGCGGCAGGGCGCGAGCCGCGGATCGGCGGTCTCCGGCAGGGCGAGGCCCAGCATCGCGGTGCCGCCCTTGACCGGTCGGATCGCGGCGAACTGGACCTTCCGCGACCATGCCGAGTAGCCCTTGCGCTGGCCGGCGACGACGTCCGGCAGGGCCTCCGCGAGCGTACGCACTGCTTCGAAGATCGCCCGCGAGGACGAATCGGACCACAGCGCATCGCGCAGCCCGTCCGGCTCGCTCCAGGGCATCGTCGAGGGAAAGGCCTCGCCGAGCACATAGGAGGCCCGGTTCTGCAGCAGCCCGTGCGTCTCCTTGAACCATTTGAGCCGGGCGCGATGCCCGGCCTCCGGGCAGGTCTTCGCGACCGCCACCCATTCGGCAAGGGTGCGGCCG
>DATGFU010000365.1:0-9454 GCA_035308865.1 Allostellaceae bacterium
GCTCGGCGATATCGTAGACCTCGTAATGGGCCGGCGTCCCGGGATTGCTGTCGAAAAGGCTGGGGCCGTCCTGGGTCGTGCGCTGCCAGAAGATCGCCGGCGTGATGGTCAACCGGTCGGTCGCCTTCCACGCCAGACTGACCCTGGTACCGAGCAATTCCTCGTCGTTGACGTCCTTGTGATCCGCGGCCACGGGCGCGGCCTGCACGTTGCCGCGGGCGGCACCGCCGTCGATCGCCAGCGGAAAATCTCCTGGCGCCAGGACGATGCGATCGATCCAGCCGCTGGTGTAGGCTTCGGATCCGACCACGCGAAGGGCCAGGACGCCATCCACCAGCGGCAAGTTCAACATGACGTTTTCGCCGTGATTGAACCCGCCGCCGACGGCGCCGGAATCGATGGTCTGCACGGTCGCGTCGAACTTGTCGGGATCCGGCTGGTTGGTGATCAGCTTGATCGTTCCGCCCATCGAGCCGGAGCCGTAGAGCGTCCCCTGGGGGCCCCGCAGAACCTCGACGCGGTTCAGATCGTAGAGGCTCGGATCGATGACGACTTTCCCGTTGCTCGAGAAGCTGGGGGCGGTGAGCGGCGTGTCGTCCAGGTAGAATCCGACGGTCGGCGAATCGCCGCCGCTCGAAGTCAGGCCGCGCATCTCCAATTCGGTCTGGCCGGGCCCGCTGGTTTTCATCGACACGCCCGGGGTCGACTGGGCTATGGCGTTGAAGTCGGTGATGCCACGGTCCAGGATGTCTTCGCCGGTGATGGCCGTCACGCTGATCGGCGTGTCTTGCACGGTTGAAGCGCGCTTCGAGGCGGTGACCACGACCTCCTCGATCTGACCGGAGTTCCCCGCTCCGGCCTGTTGAGCAAGCGCGCCGGCGGCGAAGACGAGCCCGAGCGAAGTCGAAGACAGCAAGATGAAGGCCCGGCCTTCAGTTCGACGAGTCATGCTAGGCCCCCTTTGCTAGTCGACGACAATCTCCGGACGGTCCGCCGGACGGGCGGAGCCTCGGGCAGCCGCGGCCGGAGACTTGGCAAACTCGGCCGGCCCACGGGACCGGCGCCCCGACCTGATCCATGCCCCTCCCGGAACGGCCCTTCGGCCCCTTGTAGGAACGAGCGAGTGAACCATTCCACGTCCATTAAATCAAGTAGATTTAATTATGAGGCGATACGCGGCCTCCCGCTGCTGCCGCTCGGCGGCCCCGCCTACGGGGACTTCAACAGGACGTCGAATTGCGGGTTGAATTCGTCGAAGATCGGCATCGCGGCGGCGCCGAGCACAGCAGTGTCGTGGCCAGCCTGGCCGATCAGCACGCGCGGCGCCCCGTTCCGGCTGAGCGCCCCGACCGAGGCCGGCAGCGGTGCGAGCTTGGCAACCAGCCGCTCGATCAGGGGAGTTGGCAGGAGACCGCCAATGATGACCGCATCGGGGTCGAGCACCGCCTCCAGGACATTGACGGCGCGCCTCATTGGCGCGACCGCCTCGTCCAACCAGTCCGCGACAAGTCTTGCATTCTGGCCGTCCTCCTCGAGAAGGAGCGACGGCGTCGCCTGATCGAGATCGGTGATCGACAGCGCCTCGTAGGCCGAGCGCAGCGAGAAGTAACGCTCCAGACAGCCGCGATTTGAGCAGGAGCAGCGCTGCCCGTCGGGCACGACGATCATGTGGCCGATCTCGCCGGCATTGTCGCTCGCCCCGCGATACAGCCGCCCGTCGAGAAAGATGCCGGCGCCGAGACCGATGCCGACGAAAAGATAGACAAAGCTTTGCAGCATGCGCGCAACCCCATAGAGGCGCTCGCCGATCGCCGCTGCGTTGGCGTCGTTTTCCAACAGAACCTGAAGCCCGAGCGAATCGGCGAGCCGGCCGACGATGCTGGGGGCCTGCCAGCCCGGCAGCGTATCCGTGGCGAAGGCGTTCGTGCTGCCGGGGCCAAAGGGCCCGGGCATGGCGAGGCCGCAGCCGAGGATCCGGCGCGGATCGATCCCGTCGGTCTGCCGGAGGGCATCGACCAAATGGCGGATGAGCGGCAGCGCCTCGTCGGGAGTCGGGCGGTCGACCGCCGTCTCGATCCGGGCGCGGACCTTGCCGGAAAGATCCACCACCACGCCCACCAGCGCCCTGTGATCGAGCTGCAGGCCGATCGAAAAGCCGCCCTCGGGATTGATCGAGAGCGGCGTCGCCGGCTGGCCGCGACCGCCGCGCACCGGATCATTGGCGGTGAGAAGGCCCGCCTCCAGCAAGTCGTTGGCGATGTTGGAGACGGTCTGCGGACTCAGCGCGGTGAGCCGCGCGATCTCGGCCCGCGACAGTCCACCGTGAATCCGCATGGTTTCGACCACCACCCGACGATTATGCTTCTTTGCATGTTCGAGATTGGTTCCGGCGATCCCGGGTCGCTTTGGATCTTGCGGCGTCGACATAAAGCCACCATATCCCATGATATTAATTAAATCCAGTTGACTTAATATAATTGCCCGTGCTTCCCTACGCCCCGATGGTCCTGTTGGTATGCGGTCGATCGTATCGGTCTGATATGGGCGGGAACAGCTGGGGTATGGGGGTTGCGGGGTCCATGGCGCATCTCGGGGCCGTGCCATCGCCGCCGGCGGCCGGTTTGTTCCTCTTCCCTCCGGCGCGGAACGATTTCTTCTTCGCGCTCGTCCGCGCCATCGACGCCGGAGCCAGGAACCCGGCGGTGCCAATCGGCGATCGTGCGGCCCGGTGTGTCACCGATCGCGGTGGGCTCACGTCACCGTTGCAGCTGGCGATCGACGCCCTCCCGCAAGGCTCGCAGGCCTGTGCCCCATTCACGAGCAGCATCTAGGGAGAATGCATGAACGACTCTGCTGCTGCCAGTCCCACGCTCTATGTCATCGGGGGGATCAACATCGATCTGATCGTGGGCAAGATAGCCGAATGGCCGCGCCGCGGGACCGAGATCCTGCTCGCCGATAGCGAATGCCGGGCCGGCGGTTCGGCTGCCAATACCGCGCTCGCTTTCGCGGCACTCGGCGGGCGGTGCCGAACGATCGCCAATGTCGGCGCCGACATGTTCGGCCGATTCCTCGCCGACGCCTTCGAGGACAGCGCCGCCTGGCGTCGGACCGCTTGCCCGACGACGATCACCATCGGCGTCTCGCACAGCGACGGCGAACGGACCTTGCTGACCACCCGGGGACACTTGGCGGCGTTCTCGCTGAACGACGTTCTGGAGCAGCTTCCGGCGCGGGCTGCCGCCGGCGACGTCGCCTTGCTCTGCTGCCCGTTCCTGGAGCCGCTGCTGCTCGAGCGGTTCGAGACCCTGCTTGGCATCCTGGTGGAGCGCGGCTTTGCCGTGGCGCTCGATACCGGATGGCCGCCCGAAGGCTGGACGACGGCGATCCGTGCGCAGGTCGAGGCCTGGCTTCCCTATTGCCGGCACGTCCTGCTGAACGAGATCGAGACGCTCGGGCTGGCCGACATGGCCGAACTCGACCAGGCCGTCGCAAGGCTGCGCCGGCGCCTGCCGCCGGATGCGACGATGGTCGTCAAGCGCGGCAGGGAGGGCGCCGCAGCCTGGCGGCGCGATCGGCATGTCGAACGACCGGCCCGCAGCGTCCAGGTGG
Organism: Allostellaceae bacterium; assembly: GCA_035308865.1. Lineage (GTDB taxonomy): Bacteria > Pseudomonadota > Alphaproteobacteria > ATCC43930 > CGMCC-115725 > DATGFU01. The sequence continues at coordinate 3,613 of DATGFU010000365.1, forward strand.
TCGATACGATCGGGGCCGGCGACATTTTCAACGCCGGCTATCTCGACGGCGAGATGCGCGGCCTGCCGCTCGATGCAGCGCTGGCACTCGGGATCGAGGTGGCGTGCCGTGCAATTTCGACCCATCCCCGCCGCTACGCCGTCCCCGCGTCGGACTGAAGGGATGGGTCGCGCCGCGGCAGCGATCGATCAACCGAACCGATAGGAGGCTAATCATGATCAGCGAACATCTCATCGACCCCGAGCTCAAGCCCCTCCTCGAATCGTATCCCCAAGCGGAATTTTCCATCGAGAACCTCGCGCTCAGACGGGCCGAAGTCGAAGCATTCGTGAAGGCAACTCCAATCCCGGAAGGCCTGCCGGTCGTCGTGACCGAGAGGACCGTTCCCGGCCCGGCGGGCGCGCCGTCCGTCCGCGTCCTGATTCATCGCCCTGTCGAGACCGATCGGCCGATGCCGGCGCTGCTGCATGTTCACGGCGGCGGCTACGTGCTCGGAGCCCCCGAGATGAGGGAGGCGATTCATCGTGAGCTCGCCGCCGACCTGGGGATCACGATCGTCTCCGTCGATTACAGGCTTGCGCCGGAGACGCCGCATCCGGGACCGGTCGAGGACTGCTACGCAGCCCTGAAGTGGCTCCACGCTGAAGCGGAGGAACTGGGTGTCGATCCTACGCGCCTAGCGATCGGCGGGGAAAGCGCAGGCGGCGGCTTGGCTGCGGCCCTGGCGCTCCTGGCACGCGACCGCGGCGAGGTGCCGGTCAGGTTCCAGCACCTCATCTATCCCATGCTGGACGACCGCACTTGCACGGCAAGCGACCCGAATCCCTATACCGGGGAGTTTTTCTGGACGCCGAAGAACAACCGGTTCGGCTGGTCGTCGCTGCTCGGCACGGCTCCGGGTTCGGCGGGCATCTCGCCCTATGCCGCCGCCGCCCGCGCCGAGGATCTGTCGGGCCTTCCGCCGGCCTTCATCTCGGTGGGCGCCCTCGACCTCTTCCTGGAAGAGAATCTGGAGTATGCGCGCCGCCTCATGCGGGCAGGCGTGCCCGTCGAGCTCCATGTCTATCCGGGAGCGTTCCACGCCTTCGACCTGGCCCGTGACGCACAGATATCGATCGCCGCCGAGCGGGACAGCCGAACCGCACTGCGGCGTGCCCTGCACGGCCCGAAGACATGATTCGACCGGCCGGATTGCAGCTCGGATCGGGCTGGCTCGGCTGTCTCGACGAGGCGCGTTCATGACGGCGATCCCCCGGCCCCACGCCACCGCCATGGCACGCGAAGCGGCCGAATCGGGCGCCGCCGTCGCGCGCCAGATCAGGCGGACGGCCGTCCAGTTCGAGGTGCTCGGGCAGCGGCTCCGGGCGGTCCGGCCGCGTGTCGTGATCACCTGCGCCAGGGGCAGTTCCGACCATGCCGCCTGCTATGGCAAATACCTGATCGAAACCCGGCTGGGCATCCCGGTCGCCTCGATCGGCCCGTCGGTCGCCTCGCTCTACGGCACGGCGCTCGCCGTCCGGGGCGCGCTCTTCGTCGCCGTTTCGCAATCGGGAAGGAGCCCCGACCTCCTGCGCATGGCAAAGGCGGCCAGGGCCGGCGGCGCCTATGTCGTGTGCCTGGTCAACGTCGAGACCTCACCGCTGGCGCAGATCGCCGACCTGTTCATCCCCCTCTCCGCCGGCCCCGAGACGAGTGTCGCGGCGACCAAATCCCACCTGGCCGCCGCCTTCGCCTTCCTGCAGCTCGTCGCCCACTGGCAGGAGTCGGACACCCTTAAGGCGGTCGCGGCATCGACGCCGGCGGTTCTCGATGCGGCCTCGGCGCTCGACTGGGGGCCGATGCTCTCGACCTTGGCCGCGGCCCGCGATCTCTACGTGATCGGCCGCGGTCTCGGCAGCGGCGCGGCGCTGGAGATCGCCCTCAAGCTCAAGGAGACCTGCCGGCTGCATGCCGAACCGTTCAGCGCGGCGGAGGTGGTCCACGGGCCGCTCGAGCTGGTGGGCCCGGGCTTCCCGGTAATCGTGGTGACCCAGAACGACCAGACGGCGCCGGCCAGCATCGACGTGATCCGAAGATTGATCGAGATGGGGGCTTCGGTCCTCAGCACCGACCCCTCGGTGCCGGGTACCTTGGCCCTGCCGGTTCTCGACGACCTGCCGCCGGAACTGGCTCCCCTCGCCGCAGTGCAGAGCTTCTACATGGCGGTGCCGACGCTGGCCATCGAGCGAGGCCGCGACCCGGACGCCCCGGCTAATCTACTGAAGATCACGGAGACCCTCTGATGCGGCGGCTGTCGGAGCCGTTGCCTCAGCGCCCAAGCCGCTGCTACACCACTCCAAGGGACACGACCTCTTCCCACGCAGCCCTTTGCGGTGTTTGCTCCGCCTACTCCGCCGCCTGCGCCGGCCGCCAGCCGATCTGGTGCAGGCAGCGGTCGATCCACTGCTTGGTCAGCTTCTCCTGGACGCCGTTCTGGCTGAGGCGCTGGCGGAGATTGGTGAAATCGACCCGGTCGAGGTCCTGGTCCTGGTTGAAGCAGGAGAAGACCGTGGTCTCGGCGCCGGTCGCGGGATCGCGGTGGAGCTGCAGGCACTGGGCGCAGATTTCCTTCATCATGCACTGCATCGGCGAGTTGATGGAGCCGATCGCGCAATGGCCCGGCTTGAGAAACGGCTTCAGCACCGTATGCCTCGCCTCGGCGACCGCGCGCATCATGCCGTCGGAGCCGATCGCGACGACGCGGTCCACATCCGGGAGCGGGATCGCCGTCTCGCCGAGCCTGCCTGAGCCATAGGCCGCCATCGCCTCGACGATATTGCCGACGAAGGCGTGGTCCTGCGGCCGGGTCGGCTCAAAGCCCGGCGCCTCGTCAGAGCACCAGACGATGATGTCGGCGGCGCGCTCGATCTCGGCCACCTTGTAGCGGTCGATGATCCGCTTGTAGCCGGCGAAGTAGACGACCTTCGAGCCCTCGCGCCGCAGCTGCTGGCCGATCGAGAACAGGACCGCGTTGCCCAGGCCGCCGCCGGCCAAGAGCACGGTCTCGCCCGAAGGCGTCTCGGTCGGCGTGCCGGTCGGCCCCATCAGCACCACCGGCTCGCCCGGCTGCAGCAGCGCGCAGAGATCGGACGAGCCGCCCATCTCCAGCACGATCGTCGACAGCAGGCCCTGCTCGCGGTCGACCGAGGCGCCGGTCAGCGCCAGGCCCTCCATCGCCAGCACCGTGTCGCCGGTGCGCCGGGCGTTGGTCTCGTAGTTCTGCAGCCGGTAGAACTGGCCCGGCTCGAAGCCGCGGGCGGCAAACGGCGCCTTCACCGTCACCTCGACGATGTTCGGCGTCAGCCGCTCGACGGAATGGACCGTCGGGCGGAGACCGGCGTTGAGCGTGGCGACCAGCTCTTCGGCCGCGACCGGCTCGTGCTGCGCCAGCGCGCGGCTCACCACCGGATAGCCCTGCTTGGCCGAGGCCATCGCCTTGACGACGTTGCCGGCATAGCTCGGGTGGAGGTCGCCGAAGAAGCTCAGCGACCGCCCGTCGCCGCGATGGCTCATCAGCACATAAGGCCGGGCGGGCTTGGCCGACTTCTCGGGCTTCACCGGCGTGCCGTCGGCGTCGTAGGCCTGGAAGTACTTGCCGTCGATCAAGGCGCTTGTCGGCTCCTCGCGGGCGAGCACCGTGTTGGGCTGGGTGCCCGCGGCGATCAGGATGGTGCGCGCCGGCAGCACGTGCTGCGCGCCATCGGCCTGCGCCACGGTCAGCCCGGCGGCGTTGCCCCAGCGGTCGGTCTCGACGGCGACCGGCGTCAACCCCTCGGCGAAGCGGATGCCCTCCTGCATCGCGAGCGCCACTTCCTCGTGGTTGAGCGTGTAGCTCGGCGCGTCGATGAGGCGACGCCGGTAGACGATCGTAACGCCGCCCCAGGAGTCCACCAGCGCCGCGATGCGAGGCTCGCGATCTTCCGCCACGGCGGCCGCCCGCTCGGCGCGGATCGCGCGGGCATGCGCGATGAACCCGTCCGCCGCCTCGCGGTCGAGCGGCGTCCAGCCGGCGCGGACGACGGACTCGCCGCGCTCGGCCGCCAGCGTCTCGTAGCGGGCCAGGAACCTCTCGACCTGCACCGGGTAGTAGGCCAGCGCCTCGGTCGCCGTATCGATTGCGGTCAGGCCGCCGCCCACCACGACGACCGGCAGCCGGACCTGGAGGTTGGCGATCGAGTCCGCCTTGGCCGCACCCGTGAGCTGCAGCGCCATCAGGAAGTCGGAGGCCTGGCGCACGCCGGCTACCAGCCCGTTCTTCATCGGGACAACGGTCGGCCGGCCGGCCCCGGCGCAGAGCGCGATATGGTCGAAGCCGAGCGCGAAGGCGCCCTCCACCGTCAGCGTGCCGCCGAAGCGCACGCCGCCCATCATGGTGAACTGCGCCCGGCGCTCCAGCAGCAGCCGGATCACCTTGAGGAAGTTCTTGTCCCAGCGCACCGTGATCCCGTACTCGGCGACCCCGCCGAACCCGGCCATGGCGCGGGATTCCAGCGGCTCGGTCAGCTCCGCGAGATCGCGGACCGGCCGGAACGGAACCCGGCTGCCATCCGCCCGCACGCCGGAGAGCGACGGGTCCAGCGGCTCGATCTTGAGCCCGTCCACGGCCACGATCGTGTGGCCGTCATTCATCAGATGATGCGCCAGCGTGTAGCCGGCGGGGCCGAGCCCGACCACCAGCACCTTGTAGCCCGAGTCCGGTCTCGGCAGCGGGCGGCGCAGGTCGAGCGGGTTCCAGCGGGTCAGCAGCGCGTAGATCTCGAAGCCCCAGGGCAGGCCCAGCACGTCCTTCAAGGTCCGCGTCTCGACCTGGGGAATGTCGACCGGCTCCTGCTTCTGATAGATGCAGGACTTCATGCAGTCGTTGCAGATGCGGTGCCCGGTGCCGGCGCACATCGGGTTGTCGACGGTGGCGATGGCGAGCGCGCCCACCGAGTGGCCGCGCGACTTCACCAGGTTCATCTCGGAGATCCGCTCCTCGAGCGGACAGCCGGCGAGCTTCACGCCGAAGGGGCTGGCCTTGAACTCGCCGGTCTTCTCCTTGAGCCCGGAAGAGCAGGAATCCTTGCCCTGGTTGTGGCACCAGATGCAGTAGTTGGCTTGGTCGAGCGCATGGGTCAGGTCCATGCCCTGGTCGGTGAGGCCGAAGCCTTCGCGATGCCGGTGCCGCGCCTCGGGCAGCCGCAGCATGGTGACGCCGTCGACCTCGACCGTCTCGACTGGCACCAGATGCAGCGGATCGACCTTGTGCGGCACCTTGAAGAGGACGCCGGACCCATGCTGCGCACGCCCGGCCGGCGACAGCGTCGCCCAGGCGGCATAGCGCGCCGCCACGTCGAGCGCCGCCGCGTTGGCGGCCTCGTCCGCCATCCATTCCTGGACGTGGCGGGCAAAGGAGAGCTTCGTCAGCGCCTCACCGAACAGCACCTCCAGTTCGGCGGCGAGCGCCGGCGCGTCGATCAGCGCCGCATCCTCCTCGGACACGCCCTTGACCGCGCGCCGCTGCACGAAGAGCCGCTTCACCGCATGCAGCGGCGCCAGCGCGTCGTGGCTCGCCTGCAGCGCCGCGACCTCGGCCGCGATGCCGAACAGCCGCCCGATGAAGTCCTCGAGATGCGGCGCGGTCTCCACCAGCAGATCCGCCTCGGCCTTGGCGTCGAGCGACGACGGCTCGGCCCGCCCCGCCAGCAGCCGCGCGTGCAGCGCCGGCTCGGCGGCCGCAAGGTGATCGAGGAACGCCCGGTCGACCCGGATCAACCCCTCGCGGGCGTAGAGATCGTCGAAGGCGAGGCCGAAACCAAGTTCG
>DATGFU010000366.1:0-2352 GCA_035308865.1 Allostellaceae bacterium
CACCGCGACCGCCGGCTGGTCGGCTGGGGCTTCCTGCGTGGGCTGATCTCGTTCTGCATCATCTGCGCGATCGGCGCGATCGCCTCGGTCGGCATCTCCGGCTTCCTCGAAGGCACCGGGCGGCTCTCGTGGTGGCTCGCCGGCACCTTCGGCGCGGCCATCAGCGCGGTGTGGAACTACGCGGTCAGCTCCGTCGTGACGTGGAAGCGGCGGTGAGGGCGGCCTGGGTCTGGGGGGCCTTCGCGATCCTGCTGGCGGTGGCGGCGGCGCCCGTCTTCTCGACGGTGATGCCGCCGCTCTTCGACTATCCCAATCATCTCGCGCGGATGCACCTGCTCGCCGAGAGCGGCAACGACTACTACACGGTCAACTGGGCGCCGTTGCCGAACCTGGCCGAGGATCTGGCGGTGCCGGCGATGGCGCGGTTCATGCCGCTGGATCTCGCCGCCAAGCTATTCCTGATCCTGATCTTCGCGGCGACGGCGGGCGGCGCCGTCTGGCTCGGCCGCGCGGCCGGCGGAGAGTGGCGGTTCTGGCCGCTCGCCGGGTTCCTCCTGCTCTACTCGCGGACGTTCCTGTGGGGGTTCCTGAACTACCTGGCGGGCGTCGGCGTGGCGATCTGCGGGGCGGCGCTGTGGCTGCGGCTGGAAGGCAAGCCGTGGCTGAGGGCGGTGGCCTCCTGCTGCGTCGCCTTCGCCTGCTACATCTGCCACATCGAGGCCTTCGCGGTTTATGCGCTGATCATCCTCGGCATCGAGGCCGTGCCGGCGCTGGCGGAGTTGCGGGCGAGGGATCCGCGGGCGCTGCTCCGCCGGACGGCCGTGGCGGTGCCGCAATTCGTCGTGCCGGCGCTGCTCTTCTTCGCCTTCTGGACGCCGGTCGCCAGCGGCGGCGCCTCAAGCTACGCGCATTTCTGGCGGAAGGCGGATCTGCTCTTCACCGTCTTCGATCTCTACCACCGCACCTTCGACGTCATCTGCTTCGCGCTCTTCCTGCTGCTGCTGGGCGCCCTCGCTTGGTATCGCCGTCTCGGCCTCGACCGGCGGATCGGCGTGGCGGCGGCGCTCGTCTTCGCCGCCTACCTGCTGCTGCCGAGCCAGCTGCTGTCGGGCTCGGGCGCGGATCACCGGCTGCCCGAGGTCATCTTCCTGCTGTTGATCGCCGGCAGTACCCCGCGCTTTCCGAACCAAGCCGCCGCGATCTGGGCGGGAATCGCGGTGACGGCAATGCTGCTCGTCCGGCTCGGCACGGTCGAGGCGGTGTGGCTGCGGTCGGGCCCGATCTATACCCAGGATCTGGCGGCGCTCGACTCGCTGCCGAAGGGCGCCAAGGTCGCCGTCGCCTTCCCGCCCTCGGCGGTCGATATGGTGCCAATCCCCGAAACCCACCTGCCGACCCTGGCCGTGGCGCGGCGCGACGCCTTCGTGACGACCCTCTTCGCCTATCCCGCGCAGCAGCCGATCGCGGTCAAGCCGCCTTTCGCGGCACTGGCCGAGTCCGTCGATCCGTCGGATGTCTGGGCCGTCTTCGTCGAACTCGACGCGGCGAAGCGGGCAAGGCTGCTGCCGCTGATGGCGCAGTTCGACTTCGTCCTCTTCACCGCCCGGGATTTCATTCGCGTACCCACCGACCCCTGCCTGGTACCGCTCCACACGACATCGCCGCGCTTCCAGATCTTCCGCTTCGCCTACGCGGCGTGCAGCGCGGGGTAGGGCGGATAAGCGAAGCGTAATCCGCCAAGCTGCGGCGGAGGGATTCGCGGAATGCGCTTCGCTTTTCCGCCCTACAACAGTTCCGGCTCGAACTCGACGACCGTGCGTGCGCCACGGATGGCCCCGAGCCCTGCCTCCGCGCGGGTCAGAACATGATCAGCGAAGAAGCGGGCCGTCTCGAACTGGGCCGGGGCGTCTTCGGCGGCGCGGGCCAGCCGGAGCAACACCCAGAACCCGGCCGTCGCGGCGAAGAGCGTGAGGTACGGCACCGAGGCCGCGGCTGCGAGGGCGGGACTCTCGGCGAAGAACGTCTCGACGGCCTTTGTTGCGTCCTCCAGCAGGTCGAGCGCGCGGTAGAGCCGCTCGGCGAGCGGCAGCGTCTCGGCGTCCTCCTGCATTTCCTCGACGAAGGCGCGGACGGCGGCGCCGCGGTCGCGGGAAAGCTTGCGGCCGACGAGGTCCATCGCCTGGATGCCGTTGGTGCCTTCGTAGATCGGCAGGATGCGGGCGTCGCGATAGTGCTGGGCGACGCCGGTCTCCTCGATGAAGCCCATGCCGCCATGGATCTGCATCGCCAGCGAGCTGTTCTCGACGGCGAGATCGGTGCCCCAGGCCTTGACCAGCGGGATCAGCAGGTCGA
>DATGFU010000367.1:0-4689 GCA_035308865.1 Allostellaceae bacterium
GCGTATGCTGCTGCGCTTCGGCATCGCGTCGAGCCTCTATCGCCGCTGCGCGGCCGGCCGGACGCGCCTGCCGGACGGTCGCGGCGGGCAACAGCTCTATGCCACGCTGGAGCAGTGGGAGCTGGTCATCGGCGGCGACAACGTCGCGCGCTTCGCCGACCGTATCGGATTTGCCGACACGGCCAAATCGGCCCGGCTCCGCGCCCTGCTGGGCAGCTACAAGCGTCGTCTCAATCGGGAATGGTTCGCTGCCCGGGTCGCATCGGTCGAGCCTGCCGGGGAGGAGGCGGTGTTCGACGCGCAGATACCTGGGAAGAATGCCTTTTCTGCGAATGGGATCGTCGTTCACAACTGCGGCGAGCAACCCCTTCCCCCGTATGGCGCCTGCCTGCTCGGCTCGATCAACCTTGCGAGCCTCGTCGAGCGCCCGTTCGAGGCGGACGCGGCGCTCGACGTCGCGGCCTTGCGCGCCCTCGTGCCGGTCGCGGTGCGGATGCTCGACGACGTGATCGACCTGTCGCGCTTCCCGCTGGAGCAGCAGCGCCAGGAGGCGCACGCGAAGCGGCGGATCGGGCTCGGCGTGACCGGGCTCGCGGACGCCCTCGTCATGTGCGGCGTGCGCTACGGCTCGCCGGAGGCGGTGGCGCTCACGGAGACCTGGATGGCCGCGATCCAGCGCGAGGCCTATCTCGCCTCCTCGGCGCTGGCCGCCGAGAAAGGCGCCTTCCCGCTCTACGACCGCGACAAATATCTCGCGGGCGAGACCGTGAAGGCGCTCGATCCGGACGTGCAGGATGCGATCCGCGCGCATGGGATGCGCAATGCGCTCGTCACCTCGGTGGCGCCGACCGGCACGATCTCGCTCTTCGCCGATAACGTCTCGTCCGGCGTCGAGCCGGTCTTCGCGTTCCAGTCCCAGCGCACCGTGTTGATGCCGGATGGCGCCAAGCGGCAGGAAGAGGTCTCCGATCACGCCTATCGCTTCTTCCGCCGACTGAAAGGCGATGCGGCGGCGCTCACCGACGCCTTCGTCGATGCCCAGACGCTGGCGCCGGACGATCATCTCGTCATGCAGGCGGCCGTGCAGCGCCATGTCGACAGCTCGATCTCCAAGACCATCAACGTGCCCGCCGATATCGGCTTCGAGGCGTTCAAGGGCGTCTATCGCCGGGCCCACGAACTTGGCTGCAAGGGCTGCACGACCTATCGGCCGAACGCCGTGACGGGCGCCGTCCTGTCGGTCGCCGACGCGGTGCCGCCGGCGCCGGCCGCCAAGCCGGTGACGCCTGAGGAGTCGGGCGGCGTGTTCTACATGACCCAGCCGCTGTCGCGGCCGGAGATGCTGCCGGGCCAGACCTACAAGCTCCGCTGGCCCGAATCCGATCACGCGATCTACATCACCGTGAACGACATCGTGCAGGACGGCCGCCGCCGGCCCTTCGAGGTGTTCATCAACTCGAAGAACATGGACCACTACGCGTGGACGGTCGGCCTTACCCGCATGATCAGCGCCGTGTTCCGGCGCGGCGGCGACGTGTCCTTCGTCGTCGAGGAGCTGAAGGCGGTGTTCGACCCGCGCGGCGGCGCCTGGATGAACCGGCGCTACGTGCCCTCGCTGCTGGCGGCGATCGGCAACGTCATCGAGCAGCATATGATCGAGATCGGATTCCTGCCGCCGCAGGAGACGCCCGAGGCGGGGCAGAAGGTGGCGCTCGCCGCCGGCGACCAGCGCCTCGGCCGCTGCCCGCGCTGCGGCATGGCCGCGCTCGTCTTCCAGGAAGGCTGCGCGCAATGCACCAATTGCGGCTTCTCGAAATGCGGGTGATCTAGGCCGCCAGCGCCGCCACGGCGTGACCGACCGACTCCACATCGGGATCGGCGATGCCGAGCGCCGTCAGGCGCTCGATCGTCCGCTCCAGATAATCGCGGTTGCTGCCGCGCCGTCCTTGCGCCGTGGCGATGCGGCGCGCGGCGCCCTCGGCATCCAACATGCCGGCGAAGGCCTCGTGGCCGTCGTCAGCGACGAAGGTCAGTGCTTCGCAGTCGCCATGCGCCGTGCAGGTCACGACCTGCGCCGCATAGCCGTCGGCCAGCACCAGCTCGCGGCGCCAGAGATAGTCGAGGGTCGCGTCGCGATGCCGCGGGTCGGCGCGCAGCGCGAGGCCGTGACAGCATCCCCCCGGCAGCAGCCCGACGACAAGGCCCGGCCACTCCGGCGTGCCGCGGTGTCCGACGCTGCTCACGCAGAAGGCGCGGTGCCAACCCTCCAGTGTCGCCGACTCGATGGCATCGACCGGAAATCCCGGATCCCACATCAGGGATCCGTAGGCGAACACCCAAAGGTCACCGGGCGGAGGAATCAAACCGACAGGGGCAGGTGCGTTCTCGATCCACAACATGTTGAGGCAGTCTATGCCTGACGAGCCGCACCGACAACGTGGGAGCTGTAGGGTCCATTCCCGGGCATCTGCGGCCGTTGGCAGCTCCGTGCCGCTGCGAGTGGATCTTCGGCGGGCTCGCCCCGTATAACGCCATTACGATGCACCGCTACCGCCGTCTTGCCCGCCCGCTCGGGATCGTCGCCGTCCTGGCCATCGCCGCCTATACCGGCCTCTGGTACTGGCAAGGGTCGATCGCCCGCGAGCGGGTGGATGCCGCCCTGGCCAAGGGCCAGGTCGATGGTCTCCGCATGACCGGCTCGAAGATCTCGCTCGGCGGCTATCCATTCTGGGTAGAGGTCAAGCTCGAAGACGGCGCGCTTTCCGGCCTCTCCCGGTTCCCGGGCGCCCGGATCACCGCGCCGCTGGTCGTGTTCCGCTACCACCCCCTGACGCCGGGCAAGTGGACGCTGTCGACGCCCAAGGGCCTTTCCGCGGAGCTCCCGGTCGGCGGCAGCACGGCGACCTTTTCCGCGCTCGAGCTGACGGCGGATGTCGGACCGCGGCAGGACGCGGCCTCCACCTTCAATATCCGTGCCGGCGGCATCACGATGGCGACGAACCCGGCGAACAGCGTGAAGCTCCGCTCGATCCGGCTGCGTCTGGAAGTGCCGGACAAGCAAGGGCCCGAGCAGCATGTCGGGTTCGGGCTGGCGCTCGACGGCGTGACGTTGCCGCGCCGCATGGGGCCGCTCGGCCCTGTGATCGACCTCGTCGAGTTCGAGGGCCAGTTTCAGGGCGACTTGCCCCACCAGCGCCTGTCGGTCGCTCTCGCCGCCTGGCGCGACGGCGGCGGGACGGTCGAGCTGAGGCACGCCCATATCGGCTGGGATCGACTCCAGCTCGACGCACAGGGTACTGCGGCGCTCGATCACGACATGCAGCCGGAGGCCGCCTTCACCGCCGAGGTTCACGACTGGACCGCGGCGCTCGATGCGCTCGTCGATGGCGGCTCGCTTGAGCCCAAGGCCGCGGACTACGCCAAGTTCGGCCTGACGCTGTTGGGCGGCGGCGGCGGCGAATCGCTGAAGGCGCCGATCGCCGTGCAGAACGGGCAGGTCTATGTCGAAAAGGCCAAGCTCGCGAAGTTTCCGCACATCGACTGGCCTTAGGCCGACCTCAGCCCGTCACGCCTGCTTCGCGTCGATGACGCCGCGCCGAATGGTGCGGGCGCGGGCGAAGCGGTCATGGAGGAACTCGCCCTCGCCGCGGCGGATCGCCCGCTGCAGCTGCGCCAGATCTTCGGTGAAGCGCTGCAGCATCTCCAGCACCGCGTCGCGGTTGTTGAGGAACACGTCGCGCCAGAAGATCGGATCGGAGGCGGCGATCCGCGTGAAGTCGCGGAAGCCGCTCGCCGAGAACTTCACGACCTCGGACTTCAGGCTCTCCTCCAGATCGACCGCGGTGCCGACGATCGTGTAGGCGATCAGGTGCGGCACGTGCGAGGTGACGGCGAGCACCAGATCGTGGTGATCGGCATCCATCTCGGCCACAGTGCTGCCGACGCCGCGCCACAGCGCGCGGACGCGTTCGACCGCGGCCGGATCGGTGCCCTCCGGCGGGGTGAGGATCGCCCAGCGCCCTTCGAAGAGCTCGGCGAAGCCGTGCTGCGGACCCGACCGCTCGGTGCCGGCGATCGGATGGCCCGGCACGAAATGCACGCCGGCAGGGACGAGCCCGGAGAGATCCCGGATGACCGAGCCCTTCACCGAGCCGACATCGGTGAGGATGGCACCCGGCTTCAGATGCGGCGCGATGCTGTGGCCGATCTCGGCATAGGCGCCGACCGGGGCGCAGATGATGACGAGATCGGCGCCGGCGACGGCCTGTACGAGATCGGTCCCGGCGCTGTCGGCGAGCCCCAGCGCCTGCGTGGTCGCCACCGCCTCCTCGGAAATGTCGCCGACGGCGATGTGGCCGGCGAGACCGTGCCGGCGCATCGCCCGGGCCAGCGACGAGCCGATCAGCCCGAAGCCCAGGAAGGCGACACGCTCGAACTGGACCTCGCTCATGCCCGGCCGACGAATTCCGCCAGCGCGGCCGCGACGGCGCGCATCTCCGGCTCGGTGCCGATGGTGATGCGGAGACTGTCCGGAAGCCCGTAGGCGCCCATCTTGCGGACGATGATGCCGCGCGCCCGAAGCGCCGCATCGGCGGCATCCGCCCGTTCCGTGCTCCCGAACCGCGCCAGCACGAAGTTGCAGAGGCTCGGCACCACCGTGATGCTGTTGCCGTGGAGCGTCTCGGCGAG
>DATGFU010000368.1:0-2351 GCA_035308865.1 Allostellaceae bacterium
CAACGAGGTCGATCTCTACGCCGATGCAGGATTCAACGTCACAGGCCTGCTGCCGGGGCGCTCGGGCGACACGTTCGGGCTGGCCGTATCGGTGGCGCAGATCAGCGGCGATGCAAGTGCGCTCGACCGCGACGCCGGGCGTTTCTCGGGCCGCATGATGCCGGTGAGGGACTTCGAGGCGGCGCTGGAGCTGACCTATCGAGTCGAGGTCACGCCCTGGTGGTCGCTGCAGCCGGATCTCCAGTTCATCTTCCATCCGGGCGGCAATGCCGCGCCGCCCGGTGCACGGCCCGGCACGCCCGCCATGGGCGACGCCGCGGTAATCGGACTGCGCTCGGCCATCGCGCTGTGAGCTCCCATGGACAGCGTCGGTTTGCTTGCTTAGAACGCGGCTCGGACGGCTTCTCCCCCTCACCCTGCTTCGGCTAAGCCCGGCTTCGCCGCGCTTAGCCTTCGTCACCCCTCTCCCCCATTGGGGGAGAGGGGAGAGTGAGGGGGAAAGGCTCCACATTAACGAGCCTATCGATTGGACCGCTCAATTCTCCCCGTGGCAACAATCCCCAGGCCGATGCGCCTTGCTATCCTCGTGCCGCCGGCAGACGGAGGCGTCCGCTGATGGTGTTCGGCACGTTCGAGCGCATGGTGGCCGGGCGCTATCTCAGGGCGCGGCGGCAGGAGCGACTCATCTCGGTGATCGCGCTCTTCTCGCTCCTCGGCATCATGCTGGGCGTGGCGACGCTGATTATCGTCATGTCGGTGATGAACGGGTTCCGCGCCGACCTGATGAGCAAGGTGCTGGGGCTGAGCGGCGAGCTCAGCGCTTTCTCGGTCGACGGCAAGGGACTCGCCGAGTTCGATGCTCTGGCGGCCAAGGTCAGGTCCGTGCCGGGTGTGACCGCCGTGACGCCGCTGGTCGAAGGCCAGGTGCTGGCGTCGAGCGATCGCTCGTCCCAGGGTGCCAAGCTGCGCGGCGAGCGGATGGAGGATCTCAAGGGTCCGCTCGGGATCGGCCGGCACATCCTCTCCGGCTCGATCGCGGGCCTCGACGACGGCGCCGTCGCGATGGGCTACCGGCTGGCGAGTTCCCTCGGCCTGCACGTCGACGACCATGTGACGCTGCTGTCGCCGAAGGGGATGGAAGTGGGCGGCGTGACCTCACCGGAGGTCCGGCGCTTCCGCGTCGCCGCGATCTTCAACACGGACATGCCGGACTATGACAGCGCTTTTCTCTACACGACGCTGGCGGGCAGCCAGGGCTTTTTCCATCTGTCCGACCGGGTGACGCAGCTGGAGATCAGCATCGCCAATGCCGACGAGGTCGAGCTGCACGAGCGACCGGTCGCGGCGGCGCTCGGGGACGGGATCAGGCTCTTCACCTGGAAGCAGACCAATTCGGCGCTCTTCGGTGCAATCGGCACGGAGCGCACGGTCATGTTCATCATCCTGACGCTGATCATCGTCGTGGCGGCGTTCAACGTCATTTCCAGCATGATGATGCTGGTGAAGGACAAGGGGCGGGACATCGCGATCCTGCGGACCATGGGCGCCACCTCGGGCATGGTGCTGCGCATCTTCTTCATGACCGGCTCTGCCGTCGGCGTGGTCGGGACGGTCTGCGGGCTCGGCCTGGGCTGGGCGTTCTGCCGCTATCTCGACAATATCCGGCATGCGCTGGCGCAGCTGCAGGGTACCGAACTGTTCAACGCGACGATCGCCTTCCTGAGCCAGATTCCGGTGCGGATGGACGAGCGGCAGGTGGTCGCCATCGTCATGGTCTCACTGGCTCTTTCCTTCCTCGCGACGGTCTATCCGGCCTGGCGGGCGGCCCGGCTCGATCCGGTCGAGGCGCTGCGCTATGAGTAGGCCCGCCGTCTTCGGCGCCTTCGAGCGCATGGTCGCGTTCCGCTATCTGCGGGCGCGGCGGCAGGAGGGGTTCGTCTCCGTCATCGCCTTCTTCTCGCTCGCCGGTGTCGCGGTCGGCGTGGCGACGCTGATCATCGTCATGTCGGTCATGGGCGGCGTGGAGCATGAGGTGCTGGCCAAGGTGCTGGGCTTCAACGGCGACCTCTCAGCCTACTCGGCGACGGGCGGCGGGATCGCGGGTTTCGATGCGCTCGTCGCCAAGGCGCGCGCGGTGCCGGGCGTCGCCTCGGTCACGCCGGTGGTGGACGGCAACGCGCTCGTATCGAGCGCCCGCGGCGCCCAGGGCGCGCAGATCCGAGGCGAAAGGATCGAGGATTTGATGGGGCCGCATGGGATCGGCCGCTACAAAAAGGAAGGATCGCTCGACCAGTTGGACGACGATTCGGTCGTGATCGGCGAGCGGCTTGCCTTCGATCTCGGGGTCGGGG
>DATGFU010000369.1:0-12630 GCA_035308865.1 Allostellaceae bacterium
GTCACCGAGAACAACACCGTGGAAAACATGGAGCGGATATTCAAGGCAGCGAAGGCGAACGGATTTGATGTCTTCATCTCGCCGCATTATTTCTATCCGACAGACAGCCGATGGTTGTTCAACGGGCCTCTGGAGGCCGACGAGATTCACACGCATACATTCGCACGGACCGGGCCGCTGACACTGGAAGGCTTTGCCAATTCCGGCGCCGACTGGCTGGATCGCTTCAAGCCCTACATCGAGGACGGCAAGACCATCATCTGCAGTCCGCACAAGGTTTTCGGACCGCAAACCAACGACGTCGTCCTGCAGCTGGGCAAGCGCGGCATCAGCAAGATCATTCTCGGCGGCATGCTGGCGAACATGTGCGTCGAAGCGCATCTGCGCGATTTTCTCGAGCGGGGCTTCCAGGTTGCCGTGGTGAAGGACGCGACTGCGGGACCGCGGCATCCCGTGTGGGGCGACGGCTATCAGGCGGCGATGATCAACTATCGCTTCCTCGCGCACGCAGTGGTCTCGACCGATGAGATCGTCGAGGCCATGGGCCAGCGCTAATTCGCGCCAGCGGCGTCCGAGCGGCTCTTCATGTGGTCGATGAAGGCTCGGAGCTTCGGCATCATGTGCCGGCGGCTCGGGTAGTAGAGAAACACGCCCGGCGCCGTCGGCGCGAAAGGCTCCAGCACGGGGACGAGGCTCCCCGCTCTCGCCGGTCCGGCGACGATCGGCTCGGGCAGCTGGGCCAGGCCCACGCCTTCGATGCTCGCGGCGAGCAGAGTGGGAAAGTCGCGGGCGATGAGCGGACCCGACACGGCGATCTCGATCGCGCGGTTGTTGTCGACGAGCGACCAGAGCGCCAGCGCGCCGTTGGAGCGCCGTAACCTGAGGCAGGCGTGCTCGCGCAGATGGTCAGGACGTTCGGGCCGGCCGCGTCGGGCGAGGTAGCCGGGGCTGCCCACGACGATGAGGCGGAACGGCGGCGTCAGCCGCACCGCGACCATGTCGGCGGCGATGAACTGGCCCAGCCGGATGCCGGCGTCGAAGCCCTCGGTGGCGAGGTCGACCAGCTCTTCGGTCGCGGCGATCTCCAGCTCGATCTCGGGATAGGCCTCGCAGAACGAGGCGATCAGCGGCTGCAGCAGGACCGGCACCACCGCGCGCGGCACCGTAAGGCGCAACAGGCCGGCCGGCCGGCTTCCCAGGTCACGCGCTGCCTCGCTTGCCGCGACGAGCTCCTCGAAGGCGGGCTTGGCACGCGACAGGAACCGCTCGCCGGCTTCGCTGAGACCGACGCTGCGTGTCGTGCGGATGAAGAGCACGGCGCCCGCCCGCGCCTCAAGCGCTCGGATCGCCTGGCTGATTGCCGATGGTGTGACCCCGAGCTCGGCGGCCGCCCGGCGGAAGCTGCGGTGCTGGGCAACGGCCAGGAACGCCTCGACGCCATCGAGCGCGCCCTGCCGAACTGTGAAGTTCTGCTTCATGGCCCGTCGACATTATCGTGGATAGTTGGCCGCAGGAAGCGGCCCTACATCTGGTTCCCAAGCCTCCGAGGAACCCTGCGATGACCGATATGCTTGACGACGTGCGCGATCACTATCGCGCGAACGGGCTGACCGAGCGGCTGAGGACGGCGCTCGCCGCGCTTGGGTCGGAGGACCGCCCGCTCACGGCCCAACAGCTTGCGACTCTCGACCAATTTCATACGCGGGGAGCAGCGGCAACGGCGGAGCTTGCCAAGCTGGCCGGAGTCACTGCCGACACGTCGGTTCTGGATATCGGCTCGGGTCTCGGGGGGCCGGCGCGCTTTCTGGCGGCGACCTGTGGCTGCCGGGTTGCAGGCGTCGACCTCAGCGCAAGTTTCGTGGAAGCCGCGCGCTATCTGACGGAGCGCACAGGACAGAACGGGCAGGTGTCGTTCCGGACGGCGAGCGCACTGGATCTGCCGTTCGACGATGGCGGTTTCGACGTCGTGCTGCTGCAACACGTGGCGATGAACATCGCCGACCGGGCGCTTCTTTACCGCGAGATTCGGCGCGTCCTGAAGCCGGGCGGCCGGTTCGGCACCTTCGACGTCGTGTCGGCCGGCGGCGAGCCGCACTACCCCCTGCCCTGGGCGCGAACGCCGGCGACGAGCTTTCTGCTGACCGAATCCGCGACGCGCGAGGCGGTCGAGCCGGCCGGGTTCCGCACGCTGGCGTGGCAGGACGACACCGAGGCCGCCGCTTCCTGGTTCGCCCAGCTGCGCGCATCGGGGCCGCCGCCTTCGCTCAATCTCGGCGTGGTGATGGGGCCGGACTTCGCGCAGCTCGCCGCCAATCTGGGACGAAGCCTCGCGGAAGGCCGGCTCGGCATCCTGACCGCGGTGTTCGAGGCCGCACCGCTGAACGCCTGAAGGGAGGTCCCATGTCCCCCGCAACCGTCTTCCGGATCCATCTCGTCCTGGGCTACGTCCCATGGCTGCTCTGTTTCGGCGCGTATGTCTGGCCGAGGCTCAAGGCGATGGGCCAGGTCGAGGCGCAGCGCGCCATCGCGACGCTGCATAGTTTCCGCTTCTTCGGCTTGGTCTTCCTCGTTCCGGGCGTGATCGGCGCCAATTTGCCCGCCGATTTCGCGACGTTCGCCGCCTATGGCGACTTCGCCACGGGGGTGCTGGCCATGCTGGCGCTCCTCACCGTAAGGATGCGTGCGCTCTTCTGGTCCTTCGTCGCGGCCTTCAACCTCATCGGAGCGGCCGATATCCTCATCGACTACTATCACGGCAACCAGATCGACCTGCCTGCGCTGTCAGGCGAACTGGGTGCCACCTACTGGATCCCGATCATCTACGTGCCCGTCCTGATGATCACGCACGTTGCCGCCTTCTACCTGATGCTGCGTCCGCAGAAGGCGACCCAGACGGTCGTGGGCGGCGCGGCCGCATCGTAGACCGGAACCGACTCGTGCCGGGCGGTGGCCGCTTCAGGCCGCCGCTTGCCGTTTGATTGCCCCGATCAGATCGAAATCGCCGCCGAGGACAGCCGCGAGCCGTCCCGAACGCCAGCCGCCCGCAGTGTCGCGAACGATTGGCGCCGGTTCCTCGCGATAGCGGCGCACGATGGTCTTTTTCTGTGGGACAGCCGAAAGCAGGCGAGCGGTCGCGGCATAACCATCTGCAGTCGGAACCGCGTCCGGCCCAGCAACGGCCGTGACGCGAGCGACGATGCGACGGCCGGTCTCGGACCCCTGACCCTCTTCCAATACGTGGAGTCCGACTTCCGCGTGAATGGTTCGAAAGGCGCCGAAGCCGGTGACGAGCAGAATCGGGCGTCCCGCCTCCCCTTTTGGCTCGAGCTCTTCCACTTGCATCCGTCGCTTTCCCGCCCAGTCCCGGTACATGGAGAGGATCCGCCGGCACCATGACGCCGTCTCGGCGTCGTTGCCGCCACCCAGAGCCGGGTCGACGCGCATCAGCACGTCGACCGGTGCGTCGGCCAACAGATCGTCGATCCCTTGGCGCAGGTTGTAGAGCTGGAGCGCGAGACGCCCGGCGAGATCACGCGATGCGCGTGGGCTTTCCTCGCGTGTCGCGACGTAGCGCCGGAACAAGCGTTCTGCCGAACGCTCGGCCTCATTAATTCGGTCGGCAGGCTCCAGCCTCGAAAAGACGCGATGCCGATCGTCGCGTGACCAGATCGCCGGGTCGGCAAGGGCGAGGCGCAGTTGTTCGATCCGCGCGCGCCAAGCCTCGCCGTTCAGCACAGCCTCGGTCTCGTTCCAACACGCGACGAGAGAAGCCCGCTCGGCGGATGAGCCCGATGAGCTCAGAACAATTGCCGGGAGCGCCACGTTCTCGGTTGCCTCGACGTCTCCCGGGGTGTCATTCCCCGACTCGACATCAGGATCGACAAATTCAACCTCGATAGTCCGTCCGTCCGAGCGGACAAAGAGGAACTGGTCGCCCTTCGGGAAACGATGCTCCACGAGCGTTCCGGCCAGCGGGGCAAGCAGCAGCTGGTCGATCGCACGCTTGAGCGGACGGGCACCCATTTCGGGCGAGAACCCGCGGTCAAGCAGGAACTCTATTGCTGACGGCTCCCACTCCACCGCCCAGGCGCGTTCCCGCAGACCGCGCCGCTCCGGAATCCTCGTCAGCTCCTTGTGCAGGATGTTGCGCATCATCTCGCGCGACAGCGGACGGAACACGATGATGCGGTCCAGCCTGTTCACGAATTCCGGGCGGAACGTAGCACCGACCGTTCGCAGGACTTGGTCCTCGGAGAAGGCTGCGGTGTCCGGGACGAAGCCGAGGCCGCTGCCGCGATGCGCCGTCGCGCCGAGATTCGACGTCAATATGATGAAGCAGTGCCGGAAGTCCGCGACCTTGCCCCGCGCGTCGCTCAAGCGCCCGTCGTCGAAGATTTGAAGGAACAAATCCCAGCAATTCGAGTGCGCCTTTTCGAACTCGTCGAGGAGCACGACCGAAAAGGGCTGCTTTCGGATCCGGTCGATCAGTGATTCGACGCCATTGTCACTCTGCTGACCGAGTATCTTGCTCGTGGATTCGGGCGTCTGGAATTCGCTCATGTCGAGACGAACCAGTCGATCGGCGGATCCGAACAGGAATTCTGCGAGTGTTTTGGCGAGCTCGGTTTTGCCAGTGCCGGTCGGGCCGGCAAACAGGAACACACCGATCGGCCGTTGCGGATCGATCAGCCCGGCCTTGAGCATCGCGATCCGGTCAACCACGGCCCGAATGGCCTCGTCTTGCCCCATCACGCGTCGACGGAAGAAATCGTGGACTTCGGCCAGCAGAACGCGCTCGTTGGTATCAAGTATCACCGCCGGCAGCCCCGAGATCTGCGAGAAGGTCGCGATAACGCTCGCCGCAGTAAGGGAGCTCTCACCAGCGAGGATCGAACGGTTGGCGGCGCGTCTGAGGAGCCCTAGTACTCCTCCCGGTAGCTGCCCGGTGCCGAGATAATGTTGCGCCAGCTCCATCGCCGCGGTGACCGCCATTTCAGGAACCGCCAGTGCCGATGTTTCGCCGATCCGGTTTGCGACCTGACGTGCGAGGGCCGTCGTGCTGCCCTCGTCCATCGGATGCACGGGCAGCACCTCCATCACTGATCGCAGGGAGGGCCGCACCTGGAAGAGACGGGCCGCGGCAGCCTGGCTAGTCTCGCCGATGACAATGAGATGGCCTGCCGTCATGGCGGGCATGATCTGGTCGAGAATGCTGGCCGACTGACCCTTATGGGTCCCGCTGTCGGCGATCTGCCCCAGATCCGGGACGTACCAGAGCATCTTCCGACGGGTGTGAAGGGCTTCCACGACCTTGCGGATCCGCCCCTCGAGCTGCCCAATATATATTTGGTCCGCCATCAGCTCGGCGCCGCTCGCCGCGAAGACGGTCCATCCGTCAGCCTGCAAGCTATGTCCGAGCAGCTCGATGAACGTAGTCTTTCCAACCAGCGGTTCGCCGCACACGAGAATCGATCGTGGGCGCGGCTGCGAGATCGAGGATCTTGCGGCGTCGAGCAGTTCCCGCCAGACGTCCGGAGCCACGAGCAAAGGATCTTGCTCCGCCGAGTTCCAGACGGTGCCGACCGTGCCCAGGAATGCGCGATCGATCCGTGTATCCTCCCACTTGCGCAAAGCCGCAATCAGGGAGCTTGCGAATGGGTGCTGAACCTTTTTCAGTAGTCCGACGACTGCGCCGCCATCGAACTCAGGCCGTCGGCCAAGCCAAGCACCGAACTCCGGCCGATCCCCCAGTTCGGCACTGCGCACAAAATAGTCCTGAACAAACCCCGGAATGACCGGGTTGTTCTGCCACCAGGGCGGCGCGCCAACCACGGCTGCACCGACTGGCGGTCGCTGTTCGAGGGAAGTCAGATAGCGGAACGTATACATCAGGACGTAGGGGCGCAGGTTCGGCAGGTGATTGACAACCAGCCCCTCGACGGATTGCCGTTGCGGGTGTTCGGCCAGGGCGAGGAAGGCAGCGCACGCGACGGGCCAGTTCGCGCCTAAGGCGTGCTGACGAAGCAGGTCGATCGTCACATCCGCACGCTTGAGGGCGGCGAGGACTGCTTGAAACTCCGGCATGTCGACGAGCTCGGCGGGGTGGCCGACATCCTCGGCCAGCGGTGACAGTTCTTTGGCCAGCGGCGGAAGAATGGTCGCAATTGCTTCCGGCGACCGAACGCCCTCTGTCGGCGGCTCGACGGTCTCTTCGTTCCCCGGCGACGAGCGTGGCTCTGGCATCTCGGCAGGTGCGGCGGTTGTCACTCGGGACATGTGCCAGCGCATGAAGCCGAAGGCGGCCGTTACGCCACCTGCGGCTCCCGCGACGATGCTCACGAGAAGTTCCCCCATCCCGCGCCTTACCAATGTTGCCTGGGCTTCGCTCAAGGAGACAGTAAACCTGTCGTTTGACAAGCTGTCGCCTTCGCACTGGTCTCCGGCCGAAAGCGACTGCAATCGTCACCGATGCTTCCGGTTGAGATCCTCAGCTCAGCTTGCGCCGGCGCTCCAGTTCCGCCTCGCTTGGCTCGGCGTGCTGGAAGTCGCCAGACTTGACCGCGCCGTCGGGAACGTAGTTCGCGACGATCACGCCGGTCGGGTAGGATTTCGACTTGACCAGCTTCAGCCCAGTGGGCGCTGCGCCGCTGCCGAAGATGCGCTTCCCCTTGCCCAGGACCAGCGGGAAGATCAGCACGCTGAACTCGTCGACCAGCGCGTGCTGCCACAGGGTCTGAAGCAGTTCGCTCGATCCCTGCGCGAGCAGGTCGGGGCCATCCTCGCCCTTCAGCGCCTTGAGCGCCGCGACCGTGTCATTGCCCAACCACCGGCTGTTCTGCCAGGCCAGATTAGGGTTCGAACGCGAGGCGACGTATTTCGTGATCCCGTTGAACAGCCCGGCGATCGGGTCGTTCGGGTCGGTGACGTAGGGCCAGTGCGCCGCGAAGATGTCGTAGGTCTTGCGGCCGAGCAGCAGGTCGAAAGGCCGGCCGAAGATATCGCCCATGGCGCCGCCCAGCGCCTCGTCGAAATGGGGGGCGGTCCAGCCGCCGAAGGCGAAGCCGCCGGTCGGGTCCTCCTGCGGGCCGCCGGGCGCCTGCATGACGCCGTCGAGGCTGGGTGAAGGTGGCAACGATGAGGCGGCGCATGGCGGGCTCCTGTCTGCTCGTGATTCCGATGCCCCGATGACGTACCACGTTCCGCCGCGCCGACAGGCTGCGGAAAAATTCTCCCGACCCTTGAACGATTAGAGTTGACTAATGCATTAGCAGGAACTAATGTATCGGCCATGATCAGCGAGACGACCACCGTCGACACTGTGATGCGGGCGCTTGCCGACCGGACACGGCGAGCCGTGTACGAGCGGATCGCCCAGTCCGACGAGATCACGGTGGTCGAGCTGACACGCGGCAGCGGCGTCACGCAGGGCGCCATCTCGCAGCACCTCAAATCGCTGAAGCAGGCCGGGCTGGTGGCGGAGCGCCCGGAAGGCCGCAACGTCTACTACCGGGCCCGGCCGCAGGGCCTGGCGCCGCTCGTCGACTGGGTGAGCCATTACGGCATCTTCTGGCGCGAGCGCTTCGCCGACCTGCGGACCCTTCTCAAGGAGATCGACCCATGACCCAAACTGCCCAGAAATCCGGCACACGCGAGGCCGAAACCCACGAGATCGTGGTCGACGAGGTCTTTCCGCACGCGCCGGAGACAATCTGGGAGGCGCTGACGACGGGCGCTCTCATCGCCCGCTGGCTGATGGCGCCGACCGGCTTCGAGCCGATCGTCGGCAACCGCTTCACCTACAAGACGACGCCGGCGGGCGCCTGGGACGGGCTTATCCGCTGCCAGGTGCTGGAGGTCGTTCCGAACGAGCGCTTCGCCTACGCCTGGACGGGCGGGCACGAGGGCAATGTCGGGTACGGCTCGCGGCTGGACACCGTCGTCACTTTCACGCTGTCCAGGGTGGCCGACGGCACCCGCCTCCGCGTCGTCCATTCGGGCTTCGTCCTGCCCAAGAACGAGACGGCGTTCAGGAGTATGAGCGACGGCTGGAAGAAGGTCGTCCGTCAGCTCGACACCGTCGCCGGCGAACAGGATTGATCAGGGAGGAAATGGCGATGACGACGCACACCACCGGTACGCGGGAAGAATGGCTGACGGCGCGGCTCGACCTGCTCGCGGCGGAGAAGGAGCTCACGCGGCGCAGCGACGAACTGGCGCAGCGGCGGCAGGCGCTGCCTTGGGTCCGGATCGACAAGGCGTACCGGTTCGAGACCGACGAGGGGATCGCCTCGCTCAGAGATCTCTTCCGCGGGCGCTCGCAGCTGCTCGTCTATCACTTCATGTTCGGGCCCGATTACACCGCGGGATGCCCGTCCTGCTCGATGATCGCGGACGGGTTCAACGGGTTCGCGGTTCACCTCGCGAACCACGATGTCATGCTCTGGGCAGTGTCGCGGGCGCCGCTCGCCAAGCTGCAGGCCTACAAGCGGCGAATGGGCTGGGATTTCCCCTGGGCGTCCTCGCATGGCAGCGATTTCAACGCCGACTTCAACGTCTGGTTCACCGAGGAACAGCAGCGTGCCGGCGACATCGAATACAACTACCGACGCGGCGGCCACGTGCTGGATGCGGCAGCGGTGCCCGAGCCGGTCGCCCGGTTCGCCGCGATGTGCGGCACCGACGCGCCCACCTACACGCGCGACCGGCCGGGCCTGAGCGCCTTCGCGCTCGAGGACGGCGCCGTCTACCACACCTACTCCGCCTATGCCCGCGGCGTGGACGGCGTCTGGGGCGCCTATCAATGGCTCGACCGGGCGCCGAAGGGCCGTAACGAGGCCGGCGTCTGGTGGCGCCGCCACGACGAGTACGGCGATGGCTGACGCATCGCTGCCGGCCCGCGGAACCGGCGCGACGGGGGCGGCGGAGGCCGGCGGCCGAGCGGGTTGCGTAGTCCACTGCCTGACCCTCGCGGCGGCCCCGACCTTCGTCATCATGGCGATGGTTACGGGAATGATTGGTGGCGGTGTGCCGGGCGTCCTCTGCTCGGCGGCGCCGGACACATCGCCGTTGACCGGGATGATACCGATGTACCTCCTGATGAGCGTCTTCCACGCTGCGCCTTGGCTGAAGCTGGTCGCAAGTCGAGGTTCTTGACAGCCTCTCCCAAGATTCCGGATTCACACGACGAGCGTCGCATTTGCGGCAGATGATCGGGTGACAGGAAAGGGCTCATATTTGCCCCGTGCCGAGGACTGAACTGACGGCCGAGTTGGGCGGGTCACGGACATACCGAACTCGACGGTATCGCGGCCTCGTGCAAGGCTGGGGTCGCCCGATGCTGTTTCCTCGCATTGGGCAAAATGTGACGGCTTGACGTCGAACATTGACCGGCCCGCGGCATTGCCGCCGCCGTGTCGGACGCCTTGACCCAGCCCACTTCGATAGCGGGAGCCGTGCGAATGTCTCATCATTTCGACACGCCAACGGCCCGCGAAGATCCCCGTATCAACGCCTGCGACTACTGCCTGTTCGGCGGGCGGCCCGGATCGACGTAGCGTGGCCGGGGTAGCGGGGACGATCCTGGCGCCATTAGGCGTATGACAGCCGGGCCGGTGGGAACGCCAGGGAGCAACGACCATGAAGCAGATCGACGAAATCCTCGACGACCTCAAGACCCGGAAGACGAACCTGACAAAGCTCAAGAAGGAGATCGCCGGCGACAAGACCAAGTCCGGCATCCTGGATTCGATCGGCGACCTGATCGCCAAGATCGAGCCGCTGGTCACCGAGACGAAGCGCCTCGATGGCGTCAAGAAGAGCATGAACAAATTCTCCACTGACGTGGACACCCTGAACGCCAAGCGGAAGCTGCTGATCAATACATTCAACGCTCTCAAGAAATCGTGCGATTCCGTGGGCGAAGACACGAAGACCAAGGATTTCTCCGAGATCTCGAAGGACTCTACAGCCTACGTGGCGCTGAACGATTTCGAGAAGAGCTGAACCCTCTCAACGCAACGATCCTTCCGGGCCGTCAGGTCTCGAGTTCTTGCATCCGCGCGGGAATATCGCGGTTGGCGTGGAGAACGCGCCAGACGTCGATATGGTCTTCACGCTCCAAATAGAACACCAGGTAAGGATGACGCTTCAGTGCGCGGGCGCGCAGTCCGGGGAGCGAGAGTTCATGCACGTGGCGAGGCGATCCGGTGGCCGGGCTGGCGCCGATGATCCGGAAGGCTGTCTGCAAGGCGTCGATGAAGGCGAGTGCCAGGTTGGGTCCGCCTTCGCGGAGATAGTAGTCGGTGGCGGCCTCAACATCGCGATGGGCCAATGCGCGGGGAATGACCGGCTTGGTGCTCACTCGGCCTTGGCTTGCCGGATTCGGTCCCTCAGGTCGTCGAAATAAGCCCCGTCGGCGACGGATGTCGGCGCCGATGCCGCGCCGTCCAGAAGCAGCTCGCGGAGGCGTTGCCGATCCTGATCGGCACGGATCAACTCGCGCACGTACTCACTGCTCGTGCCGTAGCCCCGCCCGGCAACCTGCTCGTCGACGAAAGTCTTGAGCGATTCCGGTAGCGAGATGTTCATCGTCGTCATCGCAGGAACGATAGGCACCTTGCCAAATTTTGGCAAGGTGATGCGTCTTACGCCGGCTCGGCCTCGCCGCCGGACCAGGGGTCGTAGGTGCCGAAATCCCAGTCGTTGCCCTCCGAGTCGCGGGCGTTGTAGCTGCGGCCGGGATAGCCTTCGTTGTCGTGCGGCGGGGTGACGATCTCGGCGCCGTGCGCGACGGCGCGGGCGTGGTGCTCGTCCGGGTCGTCGATGATCACGCAGATGCAGGCGGTGACGCCGCCGGCTTCGGCCGGGGTCTTCCAGCGGTAGCGCGTCTGGGACTCGCCGGGCAGGGCGGAACTCAACATCACCATGCCGTTGCCCAGCGTCAGCTGCGCGTGGTGGATGATCTTCGGATTCTCCGGATCGGCGTAGACGGCATGGCGCTCGAAGCCGAAGGCCTCGCACAGGAACTCGATCGCGGCCGGGGCGTCGGCGTAGCGGAGCGCAGGAACAATGGTCGGGCTGGTTCGCATGGCGGGCCTCCTTGCAAACTCTTCTACCGGACCTGCAGCCGGCGGTCTTGAGGGAAACGCCCTTGACGGACTGATCCGCTTGGTCATATATTTCTGTCATGACAGAAATTTCCGTTTCTCCGAACCCTCTGCCGCCCGCCGTCGAGCAGTTCGTGCTGCGCTGGGGCGACATGGGCAGCCAATGGGGCGTGAACCGTTCGGTCGCGCAGATCCACGCGCTGCTCTACCTTTCGGACCGGCCGCTGGCCGCGGAGGAAATCGCCGACACGCTGGGCATCGCGCGGTCGAACGTGTCGAACAGCCTGCGCGAGCTGATTACGTGGAAGCTGATCCGCCGCGTTCCGGTGCTGGGCGACCGGCGCGACCATTACGAGGCCGAAGCCGATCTCTGGCAGATGGTCCGGCGCATCGCCCAGGGCCGCAAGGAGCGCGAGATCGATCCGGCTGTAGCCGCGCTGCGCGACGTGCTGGACGTGGCGGAAGGCGATGAGCGCCTGAGCCCGGTGGCGCGCGCCCGTCTCCGCGAGATGCAGGACTTCGTCACCACGATCGACGACTGGTACGCGCAGATGCTGACCGTACCGCCGGCGACCCTGACGGCGCTCATCAAGCTGGGTTCCCGCGTGGTCAACCTCCTGGCCCTGATGCGGCCGGGGCGCGGGGGCAAGGACAAGGCACCGTAGCGCTCGTCCGAGCGAGGAGGTTCTCCCATGCCGAGGCTCCCCCTTCGCATCCCGCTGCCCGAGGAAGCACCGCCGCCTTGCGGCGAGCCGGTCCTGCACGATCTCCGGTTCCGAGCCCTCATCGGCGCTGCCGCCTGGTCCGCCCTGCCGCCGGCAGTGCGCGGCCGATTCAGCCGGCGGCTCGGTGGCGGCGCCTCCGTGACCTATGCCGGCGAGATCGTCGAGAGCCGGATGAGCCGGGCCGGCTGGCTCCTGGCGCAGCTCTGCCGGGCGATCGGCGGCCCGCTGCCGCTCGACGCCGCGGTGGGGGTTCCCGCGGTCGTCACGGTGACCGAGGACGCCGCGAGCGGCGGTCAGTTCTGGATGCGGGTCTACGGCCGGCCCCGCGGCTTCCCGCAGGTGATCCATAGCTGCAAGCAGTTCGCCGGGCCGACGGGGCTCGAGGAGTATCTCGGTTGCGGCTTCGGCATCGCGCTCCGGGTGACGGCAGATCCCTGCGCGCTGCATTTCCACAGCGACCACTACTTCCTGTACATTGGGCCGATACGGCTGCGCCTGCCGCGGTTTCTCGGCCCGGGCGAGTTGATGATCAGCCATGTCGATTGCGGCGACGAGTGGTTCGCCTTCGTGCTGGCGCTCCGCCATCCGAGCTTCGGCGAGCTGATCCGCCAGACCGGCATGTTCCGCGAGCGCCACCCGCGCGCTCCAGAGGAGACCGAATCATGACGAGCGGCATGTGGATGGTGCTGGCCCTGCAGATCCTGATGGGCGGCTTCGACACCGTCTATCATCACGAGGGCACGGAACGCCTGGCGTGGCGCCCGTCGCAGGCCGGCGAGCTGAGGCTGCACGGCGTGCGC
>DATGFU010000370.1:0-17425 GCA_035308865.1 Allostellaceae bacterium
GCGCGGGCTTGACCCGCGTATCCACGTCGTTCCGTGTCGCGGAGCCACGTGGATGGCCGGCTCTGGGGCCGGCCATGACGACAAAAGAGAGCCTCCGAAGCGGCGCCTGCAACCGATTTCGATTCCCCGGACAGCCGTGCCGCAACCGGGAGAGGGCTCGATCGGCGCGTCGGCGAAATGTGTGAACGCCGTAGGCGCCGTGGAAGAGGGTGCCGTCACCCCGTCAGCTCGTCGCCGGCGGCACTGAGGGCGGCGGCGACGGCCTGGTCCTCGCTCCAGGCGGCGCCCACGGCCTCCAGCCGGCGGCGCTCTTCCGGATCGAGCGACTGGTCGAGCAGTCCCGAGGCGCGCTCGTAGGTCGCCTGTTCGGTCCGGTCTCGCAGTTTGCCCTCATGCGCGTACCAGGCGCTGCCGTAGCCGAGCAGCGAGGCCGAGGCGGCGGCATCGCCGGAGAGCGCGGCGACCAGCGCCAGGTGCTCCATCGCGCAGATCATCGGCTCGCGCTCGAGGCCGAGAGACCGCGTCAGGCGGATCGCCTCGGCCGCCGCCGGGCCGGCCTGCAGCGTATCGCCGGCGGCGACGAGATAGCCGCCGAGATTGCACATCAGATAGGCGAGGAAACGCCGGTTGCCGCTGCGCCGGCAGGCGGCCTCGGCCTCGCGGGCCCGCGAGATCGCCGCCCTGACGTCGCCGCGCGAGAACTCGAACTCGGCAAGATTGGTCGCCTGGAACTCGATGCCGGCGCGATGGCCGAGCCGGCGCGAGATCGCCAGTCCTTCCTGCGCGAGCGCGACGGCGCCGGGCGCATCGTCCTGGAACTTCCGCACGATCGAAAGCGTGCCGAGGATGTTGGCCAGCTCCTTGGTCGGCGCGCGCGCCCGCAGGATGGTCTCGGCCTCGCGCATGCAGGCCTCGGCCGCCTCCGAGCTGCCCGGCCGCGCCAGCACGTTGCCCAGCACCTGGAGCGCCCGGGCGAGACCGATCTCGTCGCCCGAACGCCGCAGCAGCTCGACGGCCCGGCGGGCCGTCTCCTCGTTCCGGCCGCTCCCGAAATTGCCGTAGACGCTGACGTCGAGCAGCAGCGCGCCTTCGATCGCCGGCGGCAGGTGCAGCTCGGCAGCGGCGGCCACCGCCTGCGCGTTGAGGCGCCGCAGCTCGGGCGACATCGAGAGCTCCTTGAAGAGCTGGGCGGTGCGGGCGACCAGCGTCGCCCCCAGCGTCGCGTCGCCGTCGGCACCGAAGCACCAGTCGAGGGCGAAGCGCACGTTCTCCAGATCGGGCTCATAGGTGCCGAGCCAGGCTTCGATCGGCGTGGTCTGCCAAGCATAGTCCGCCCGCTCGAAGAGGCGCAGCAGATACTCGGCGAGGTTGCGGCGGAGGTCGGCCTCGCCGCTCGAGACGAGTTTCTCCATCGCGTATTCGCGGGTGCTTTCGAGCAGCCGGTAGCGGTTGTCGCCGCCACCCGCCCCGACCGGCATGGCCAGCGACTTGTCGACCAGCGCCGCGACAAGGTCGAACACGGCCCAGTCCGCGATCGGGCCGCCCACCACGACCTCGGCGGCCGCCTCGATCGTCCAGCTGCCGCCGAACACGGCGAGGCGCTGCAGCAGCACCTGCTCCTCCGGCGGCAGCAGCACATAGCTCCAGTCGATGAGCGCCCGCAGCGTCTGCTGCCGCGGCAGCGCCGTCCGGTCGCCGCCGGTGAGGAGCCGGAACCGATCCTTAAGCCGGGCGAGCAGGGCCGAAGGATGCAGCATCCGCACGCGCGGCGCCGCCAGCTCGATCGCCAGCGCGATCCCGTCGAGCCGGCGGCAGATCTCGGCGACGGCGGGCGCCGTCTCGTCGGTCAGACGGAAATCCGCGACCGCCGCCTGGGCGCGCTCGACGAACAGGCGCACGGAGCCGTAGTCGAGGGCCTGCCCGGCGGTGATCCCGTCGGTCCGCGGCGGCACCGTCAGCGAGGGCATCCGATAGGCGTACTCGCCGGTGACGGCCAGCCCCTCGCGGCTGGAGGCCAGGAGCCGCACGCCGGGGCAGCTGCGCAGGAGGTCCGAGGCCAGCCGCGCGCTCTCGGCCACCAGGTGCTCGCAATTGTCCAGGATGAGCAGAAGCTGCTTGTCCTTGAGGTAGTCGACCACGGTGTCGATCGCGGAACGAACGCCCTGGACGCGGAGCCCGAAGAGCGCCGCCACCTGCTCGCCGAGCAGTTGCCCATCTGTCAGCGGCGCCAGCTCGACCAGCCACACGCCGTCGCGGAAGGTCGTGAGCAGGTCGCCGCCGACCTTGAGGGAGATGCGCGTCTTGCCGAGCCCGCCCGAGCCGACCAGCGTGACCAGCCGGTAGCGCTCCAGCAGCGACTTGAGCTCCGCCACCTCCGCCTCGCGGCCGATGAAGGAGGTCATCGGCTGCGGCAGGTTGTTCGGCTTCGGCACCAGCGTCCGCAGCGCCGGGAAATCGGCCTGCAGTCCGTCTGCCGCAACCTGAAGGATGGGCTCGGGATGCGCGAGGTCGCGCAGCCAGTGCGGGCCGAGATCGATCAGCGACACCGTGCCGGGCAGTTCTCCCGCCAGGAGCTCGGCGGTGACGCCGGAGAGGATGATCTGGCGACCGTGGGCCGCCGACATCAGCCGTCCGGCCTTGATGACCGAGGGGCCGAGATAATCGCCGCCGCGGAGATCGGCCTGGCCGGCATGGAGCGCCATGCGCACCCGGATCCCGTCGACCGCCGAGAAGTCCTCGGCCGCCAGCGCGCGCTGGGCATCGACGGCCGCCGCGAGCGCCGGTCTTGCCTCGGGAAAGGCGACGCAGAAGGCGTCGCCGAGCGTCTTGAAGACAGTCCCCTGGTGGCGCGCCATCGCCTCGCGCATCACCGCGTCATGCCGCGCCACGGCGCTCCGCATGGCTTCCGGATGGCGCTCCCAGCGGACGGTCGAGCCCTCGATGTCGGTGAAGAGAAAGACGACGGCGCCGGCGGGCGTTGCACCGCTATCCGGGGTCATGCGAATCCCCGGCGTGAAGACAGTACAGGAAAATGGCGGGGTATCAGCGACATCGCCGCTCCGAAGCACCCCCACCCCGGCCCTCCCCCGCTGTGCGGGAGAGGGAGGAACGAGCCCTCTCCCGCTTGCGGGGGAGGGTTGGGTGGGGGTCCTGCCGCAGCCCCGTCGCTTTCATTTCCCGGTCAGACCCCACGGTCAGCACGCGCGTCTCCGTCAGCCGACCGCTTCGGCGGCCTCGACCGCCTCGCGCTCGGACCAGCCGGCTCCCTCCGCCTCATACGCCGCACGTTCCTCCGGCGCCAGCGCGGCATCCAGCTTGCGCGAGAGCCGGAGGAAGGTCGCCTCCTCGGTCGGCTGGCGCACGCGGCGTTCCGTCCGGTACCAGGCGCTGGTGTAGCCCAGGAGCCGCGCGGCCGCGGTGGGCTTGTCCTGCAGCGCGGCGACCAGCGCGAGATGCTCGATGCAGATGCAGATCCAGTAGTCCCAGGCGAGGGCACCCGCGAGCCGCAGCGATTCACGTGCCGCCTGGGCGGCACCTGGCAGGTCGTCGGAGGCCAGAAGGTAGCCCGCGAGATTGCCGAGGATGCCGGCGCTCAGCCGCAGGTTGCCGCTGCGGCGCGTCGCGTCCAGCGCCTCGCGCGCCCGCTTGATCGCGCCCGCGATATTGCCCTGGGAGAACTCCAGCTCGGCCAGGTTTGCGGCGGTGATCTCCACGCCCGCCCGATGGCCGAGCGCGCGGGCGATGGCGAGGCTCTCCTCGGCCAGAACGAGCGCGCCCTGAGGATCGCCCCCGAGCTCGCGGGCGACCGACAGGATCGAGAGCACCGCGCCCAGCTCCTTGGTCCGCGGTACGGTCCGCAGGAGCGCCTCTGCCTCGCGGAGATACTCTTGGGCCACCTCGGTGTCGCCCGGCTGGGCCAGCACGGCGCCCAGCAGTCGGAGCGCGCTCGCCAAGCCAAGCCTGTTGCCCGTGCGGCGGCACAGTTCGATGGCGCGGCGCGCCGCCGGCTCGAGTCGGAGATCGCCGAAATCGGCGCCGAAGAGGTGCGACAGCAGGATGCGCGCCTCGGTATCGGGCGCGATGTCGGCCCCGACCGCGGCCAGCGCTGCCTCGCTCCAGCGCCTGACCTCGGACAGCAGCGACAGCTCACCGAAGAGCAGGATGGTCCGGCTGGTGATGCGGCTTCCCAGAACGCGGTCGCCGCCGTCGCTCAACGCCCATTCCAGCGCCGTGCGGACATTGTCCAGCTCGGGCTCGTAGCGCTCGAGCCAGGCCTCTGACGGCGTGTTGTGCCAGGCGTTGTCCGCCTTCTCGAACAGCGCCTCGATGAATTCGGCGAAGACCCGGCGGCGGTCGCCGCCTCCGCTCGCCAGCAGGCGCTCGAGGCCGAACTGCCGCGTGCTTTCGAGCAGGCGGTAACGGCCCTCCCCGCTTGCCGCCGCCACCGGCACGATCAGCGACTTGTCGATCAACGAGCCGACGAGATCGAAGACCTCGGCCGGCTCGATCGTCTCGCCGGAAGCGACGGTCGACGCTGCCTCCATCGTCCAGCTGCCGCCGAACACCGAGAGCCGCTGCAGCATCAGCTGCTCGTCGGCGTTCAACAGATTGTAGCTCCATTCGAGCGTCGCCTTCAGCGTCTGCTGCCGCGGCAGCGCCGTGCGGTCGCCACCGGTCAGCAGGCGGAAGCGGTCCTTGAGCCGGGCCAGGAGGCCGGACGGCGTCAACATCTTCAATCGCGGCGCCGCCAGCTCCAGCGCCAGCGGGATGCCGTCCAGCCGGCGGCAGATTTCGCATACCGTGGAGGCGTGCTCTTCGGTTAGTGCGAAGACGCCGACTGCGGCCTCCGCACGCTCGACGAAGAGTTGGATAGCGCCATAGGACATCGCCTCTATCGCCGTGACCGAGTCCGATCGCACCGGGACGGCAAGCGGGGGCACGCGGTAGACCTGCTCCTGCGGAAGTCCGAGCGCCTGCCGCCCCGAGACGAGCAGCCGGACGCCCGGGCTTTGTGCCAGGATCGCCTCGGCGAGCCGGGCCGCGCCCTCGACGACGTGCTCGCAATTGTCGAGGATCAGCAGCATCCGCTTGTCGTGCAGGAAATTCGCCACCGTCTCGATGGTCGGCAGCGCCGTCTGGATGGTGAGGCCGAAGAGCGCGGCGGCCGTTTCGGCAACCAGTGTCCCGTCGGTCAGCGGCGCCATCTCGAGAAGCCACACCCCGTCGCGGAAGCTGCCCAGCAGATCGGCGCCGACCTGCAGGGAGATGCGGGTCTTGCCGAGCCCGCCGGAGCCGGTGAGCGTGACCAGGTGATGCCCCTCGACCAGCGCTCTCACCTCGGCCAACTCGGCATCGCGCCCGATGAACGAGGTGACCTGCTGCGGCAGGTTGTTGGGCAGCGCGTTCAGCGAGCGCAGCGGCGGGAAGGCCGCCGGCAGGTCGGGTGCCAGCAGCTGGTAGACCTGCTCCGGCCGAGTCAGGTCCTTGAGGCGGTGCTGCCCCAGATCCCGCAGCGTCACCTGCGGCGGGAGCGCACCCTGCACGAGATCGGTGACGATCCCGGAGACCACGACCTGACCGCCATGTGCGGCGGAGAGCAGCCGCGCCACGCGATTGACCGCTTGGCCGAAATAGTCGCCATCGCGCAACTCGACCTGCCCGGCATGGACCGCCATGCGGACGGCCATCCCTTCGAGATCGACGTGACGGACGGCGCGCTGTGCGTCGAGCGCGGCGGCAACTGCCTCTTCGGGCCGGCGGAACACCATGCAGCACTCGGCAGCCACGGTCTTGAACACCGCGCCGTCATGCCGCTCGGCGACGCCCCGCAGGACCTCGTGAAACCGGTCGGCTGCGCGGCCCAGAACACCGGGATCATGCTCCCAGCGTTCGGCCGCCCCTTCGATATCGGTGAACAGGAAGGTTTCGAATCTGCTTGAAGGTGCTTCCTGCGCGCTGGAGCTCACCCGGCCCTCCCGCTCCGGCCGGAACCCCGGAGGCCTCCGGGGTGGGCCATACGATGTTCTGGCGGGCGCAGGCTGCACCGAAATCCATTGTCAAAGTGTTCACGAAGCCCGACTTTGCGCCGAACCGCGCGACCTCTCGCCGCAGCCGCCCGCGTGGCGGCGGATGCTAGGTCGGGGGTTGTGCCGCAAGGGATGAGCAACGTGCGCCGATCCGGGGTGCTGCAGTCGGGAGTGCTGAAGGGGATGGCCGGCGGGCTCGCCGTCTTCGCCCTCTGGGTGCAGCTCGCGCTTGGCTTCGGACATCTCCACGCGACCGACGTGTTCGGACCGCTCGGCCAAGCGGTGACGGCGGGCCAAGGGCCCGACCGCGTCTCGGCACAGCGTCCCGGACAAGACGAGGGCGCTGCCGGGCTGCCCGGCGCCGATGCGGACGCGGATGGCTGCGCCATCTGCGCCACCCTCCATCTGGCCGCCGGCGCGGCGCCCACGCCTTGCTTCGCGCCGCCGGAGATCGCCAAGGCCACCCGCCTCGGTCCGCTTGCGGAACGCACGCTCGCCGTCACGGCGCCCGACTATCTTCTCTCCCGGCCGCGCGCGCCACCCATCGCCTGACATCGACCGCAGACCGCAGCCGGCGGCGGACGCAGCGCGTCCGCGCCGTCCTTCCGCTTCGATTCGGTGGGCACGATCATGCTTCATCCCCTGCGACGCGCGGCCCTGGCCGCCGCGGCGCTGACTCCCCTATCCATTCACCCGGCCCTCGCCGCCGACGACGAGCCGCTGGCCGAGGTCGACGTGACCGCGAAGCGCCTCAACGAGGCACGCAACAACATCGAGCCGGACCTCGGCGCCTCGACCTACACGTTCGATTCCCAGGCGATCGAGGCGCTTCCCGGCGGCAACGACACGGCGCTCAACCAGATCATCCTGCAGGCGCCGGGCGTCGCCCAGGATTCCTACGGCCAGCTGCATATCCGCGGCGAGCACAACGGCGTGCAGTACCGGCTGAACGGCATCATCCTGCCGGAAGGCATCAGCGTCTTCAGCCAGAGCCTGAGCCCGCGCCTCGCCGACAGCGTCGAGTTGATCACCGGCGCGCTCCCCGCCCAATACGGGCTCCGCACCGCCGGGATCATCGACCTGACGACGAAGCAGGGGACCTTCGACGAAGGCGGCGAGGTCGGGATCTACGGCGGCAGCCATGGGCTGATCGAGCCGAGCTTCGAATATGGCGGCTCGATCGGCACCTTCAATTTCTTCGTGAGCGGCAGCTACACCGAGGACGGGCTCGGCATCGAATCACCCGACGGGCGCTCAGACCCGCTGCACGATGCGACCCAGCAGGGCCAGGGCTTCGGCTATTTCGAGGACATTCTCGACGCGTCGAGCAAGGTCGCCGTGATCCTCGGCATCTCCCGAGACCAGTTCCAGATCCCCGACGTGTCGGGCGAGATGCCGTCCCTCGGCCTGACGGTGCTTGGCCGGACGACGTATCCCAGCGCGCTGCTCGACGAGAACCAGCGCGAGCTCACGGATTACGGCGTCGTCAGCTATCTCCGCTCGAGCGACAAGCTCGACATGCAGGTGTCGCTGTTCGGCCGGTATTCCAGCCTCTACTACACGCCGGACGTATTGGGCGACCTGCTGTTCGACGGAA
Source organism: Allostellaceae bacterium (assembly GCA_035308865.1). GTDB lineage: Bacteria > Pseudomonadota > Alphaproteobacteria > ATCC43930 > CGMCC-115725 > DATGFU01. The sequence continues at coordinate 7,624 of DATGFU010000370.1, forward strand.
TCGCCCAGACCGCCTACAAGCGCGACATCGCGGGCGGAGTGCAGGCCGAGGGCGTCTACCGTCTGACCGACCAGCACACGCTTCGCGCGGGCGTCATCGTCGAGGCCGACCGGGCGACCAGCGCGACGGTCTCCGAGGTGCTGCCAACCAATGCGGCGGGCATGCAGACCTCGGACGTGCCGATCACCATCCCCGAGAACGGCGGCAAGACCGCCTGGACCTACAGCGTCTATCTCCAGGATGAGTGGAAGCCGCTCGACGACCTGACGGTCAATTTCGGCGGCCGGTTCGACGTGGTCGACGCCTACGACCACGAGAACCAGGCGAGCCCGCGGCTCAACGTCGTCTGGCAGGCGGATGCCGACACCACCGTCCATGCGGGCTATGCCCGCTATTTCACGCCGCCGCCCTTCGAGCTGGTCGGCGGCGAGAGCCTGGCGAAATTCGCCAACACCACGGCGGCACCGCAAGTGCCGCTCGATTCGACGCCGCGTTCGGAGAAGGCCAACTACTTCGATGTCGGCGTGTCCGAGAAATTCATGCCCGAGCTGACGGTCGGGCTCGACACCTATTACAAGCAGTCGCGCAACCTCATCGACGAGGGCCAGTTCGGCGCCCCGATCATCCTCACCCCCTTCAACTATGCGAGCGGCCGGCAATACGGCGCGGAGCTCAGCGCCACCTGGCGCGACGGGCCGTTCAGCGCCTACGGCAACGTCGCGGCGGGGGTGGCCGAGGGCATGGACATCGTCACCAGCCAGTTCAATTTCGGGCCCGACGAGCTGGCCTACATCTCGCAGCACTACATCCATCTCGATCACGACCAGACCTTCTCGATCTCGGCCGGCGCCTCCTATCGCTGGCAGGAGGCGATTTTCAGCCTGGATCTTCTGCACGGCAGCGGGCTCCGCGCCGACAGCGACCATCCGAACGGATCGAGCCTGCCGGACTACACCCAGGTCAATTTCGGCGCGGTGCGCAGCTGGGAGCTGCCCTATGCCGGCGTGCTGAAATTCCGCTTCGACGTCGTCAACCTGTTCGACGAGGTCTACGAGATCCGCAACGGCACCGGCGTAGGGGTGGGCGCGCCGCAGTTCGGGCCGCGGCGCGGATTCTTCTTCGGCGTGGCCAAGCTGTTCTGAGACAGGGCGGCGGAATACGCTGCGCTATTCCGCCCTACACACCTCCGTAGGGCGGATGAGCGAAGCGTAATCCGCCGTCCTTACGCCCGCGCCCCGGCCTGCCCGTTGAGGCCGCCGAAGCGGCGGTCGCGGCGGCGGAAGGCGGCGACCGCGGCGTCGAGATCGTCGCCGGTAAAGTCCGGCCACATGATCTCGGTGAACCACAGCTCGGCATAGGCGGCCTCCCACAGGAGGAAGTCCGACAAGCGCTGCTCGCCGCCGGTACGGATCACCAGATCGAGCTCCTGCGCCGATCGCCCACCGGCGACAAGCTCGCCGAACCGTTCGGCATAATCCGGGCCGGCAGCCGCGACCGCGCGTGCGGCTTCGACGATGGCCGCCCGGCCGGAATAGTCGATGGCGAGGCGAAGCGTCAGGCGGTCGCCCGAAGCGGTCGCCGCGATCGCCCGCTGGATCTCCCGGTTCAGCCTCGATGGCAGCCGGTCGCGCCGGCCGATGACCTCCAGGCGGATCCCATGTTCCGCCAGCCGGCCCGCTTCGTGCCGCAGATAGGCCGCGATGAGCCGCATCAGCGCAGCCACCTCCGCCGGCGGACGCCGCCAGTTGTCCGACGAGAAGCCGAACAGCGTCAGCATCGAGATGCCGAGCGCCGGAGCCCGCTCGACCACGCCGCGGATCGCCTCCGCGCCGGCGCGATGGCCGTCGCTCCGCCCCATCCCCTGCCGCGTCGCCCAACGGCCGTTGCCGTCCATCATGATGGCAACATGCAGGCCGTCACTCTTATGCAAAGTCTTCTGCATCACAAAGTTCCTGGGCAAATGAATGGAAGCGCGGGTGGTGGTCATGCCGGCATCTCGCGGCCGAGCCCGAGCCGCCTGCCCTGGCGCTCGGCCTCGGCGGCGTCGCGCACCACCTGCTCGAGCGTGGCGAGGTAGTCGAGGTAGCGGCGATGGCCCTCTTCGTTGATCCGGCACAGCGTCTGCGGCCGGTTCTCGGCGAAACTCTTGACGATCTCGACCAACCCGGCCTCGTGGAGCACCTGCAGATGACGGCTGAGATTGCCGTCGGTCAGGCTGCACAGGTGCTTCAAGTCGCCGAACAGCAGGCCCCTGGGATGGGCCACCAGCGAGGTCAGCACGCTGAGCCGCGCCCGCTCGTGGATGACCCGGTCGAGCCCCTCGTAGGCGAAGCGCCCGGCCGGCCGCTTACCGCTCATTGTCGCCCCATAGCCGCCATTGCAGGATGGCGGCAAGCGCCGCCTGCCCCAACCCGAACGGCAGGCCCATCGACCAGGGCGAAAAGGCCCGGTCGCCCTGCTCGAAGGCGAGGCAGAAGAGTCCGGAGGCGAGATACCAGACGCCGATGCCGAACACGCCCGGCGGCAGGAAACGGCACGAGGCGAAAAGTCCGAGCGCGAAGCAGAGCTGCCAGAGACCCGGCAACATCCACAGGCTCCCCGGCGCATAGACATAGAGCACGAGCGCCAACAGCGCGCCGGCGGCCAGCGACGGCATGAACTGCTCGACCACCATCGCCAGCATCTCGGAGGCCAGCGTGGCGTGGATCCGGCGCGAGCGGGTCACCATCTCGATCCCGCCCAGCACATTCGCCACGACCGCGGCGCCGAGCCAGAGACCGAGATAGGCCAGCGGATGCGCCGCCGGGTCGGCAAGAAAGTACCCCTGCCCGACCGCCGCCAGCACCGCCAGCCCGCCGGTCACGGCGATCGTCGCCGGCCCGTAGCCGCGGAACTCGACGCTGCGCGCCATCTGGCTGCGGATCGCGGCGATCTGGGCCAGGGCATCATCGAACTCGGACATGCGGGGACGGCTCCAATGAACTTTGCGATACAAAGTACATGATCGGCGAGGTTGGATCAATAGCCCCGCGCCTACCTATTTCCCATCTCAGCGTCGATAGACATCGGCGTGGCTGCCAACATCCAGCAGCGTCACGTCGTGGTGGTTTCCCCGCTCGGTGAAGACGATGCGCAGATCATTGTCGACCGCTATCGCTCGCTTCCCTGTCATTCGGCCGGCGAGCGGATGGTTGTCCAGCGAGGGTTCGAAGGGGTTTTCCTGAAGCAGCTCGAGCGCGCGGATCACCGTTGTCTTGCCGTCAGGCGAGAGCTTGCGTAGCGATGCCTCGAAACGCTTCGAGTATCTAAGATTCATCCGCCGCGATAGACTTGAGCTTCTTGATGATCTCGGCCGCCGGACGGAACGGTGCCGCTTCCGTTTCCGTCTCCGCCTCCAGCACGCCCGCCTCGAACTCTTCAGTAAAGCCGTTGGCGGTCAGTCGGCGAACCGACACGAGCACTGGGGTATCGGCATCGAAATCGCCCCTCAACTGCGGCGGCAGCTCACCGGCCCTGACCGGTTTCTCGATGATGTCCGTCATCTCCGATTCTCCGATCGTGCCCTCAGAGGATCACAAATGGACCGGGGACGCCATCGGAACAAGCCCCACCTTGGTTCCCTCTCCCCCGCCCACCAATTTCCAGCCATCAGGATCACCGCCAAACGCACGGCGACGCTCGCGGATCCGGCGCCCCCGCTTGCATTTCCCCCGGCCCCGCCCGATCTTCCAGCCATCATGACGGCACGCGCGGCCGCCGGGCGGATCACGGCGGTGTTGGGGCCGACCAACACCGGCAAGACGCATCTCGCGATGGAGCGGATGCTGGGGCATGCCAGCGGCATGATCGGCTTCCCGCTGCGCCTGCTGGCCCGCGAGAACTACGACCGCATCGTCAGGATCGCCGGCAAGGGCGCGGTGGCGCTGGTCACCGGCGAGGAGCGGATCGTGCCGCCGCATCCGCGCTGGTTCGTCGCCACCGTCGAGGCGATGCCGCTCGACCGGAAGGTCGAGTTCCTGGCGGTCGACGAGATCCAGCTGATGGCCGATCCCGAGCGCGGCCATGTCTTCACCGACCGGCTGCTGCATGCGCGCGGCCTTTCGGAGACCATGTTCATCGGCTCCGACACGGTGCGACCCTTGCTGCGCAAGCTGGTGCCGGAGGCGGAAATCATCGCCCGGCCGCGCTTCTCGACCCTCTCCTATACCGGCCCGCGCAAGGTGACGCGGCTGCCGCCGCGGTCGGCGGTGGTGGCATTCTCGGTCGCCGACGTGTTCGAGCTGGCCGAGCTGGTGCGGCGCCAGCGCGGCGGCACCGCCGTCGTCATGGGCGCGCTCAGCCCGCGGGCGCGCAACGCGCAGGTGGCGATGTACCAGGCCGGCGAGGTCGACTACATGGTCGCGACCGACGCGATCGGCATGGGCCTCAACATGGATCTGGACCATGTCGCCTTCGCGCGGCTCTCCAAGTTCGACGGCCGTGCGCCGCGCCGCCTGACCGCGCCGGAGATCGCGCAGATCGCCGGCCGGGCCGGCCGCCACATGAACGACGGCACGTTCGGCACGACCGCCGAGATCGGCGGGCTCGAAGCGGAGATCGTGGAGGCGGTCGAAAACCACCGCTTCGATCCGCTGCGCAGCGTGTGGTGGCGGAATTCCGACCTTGATTTCCGGGCACCGGCGCTGCTGCTCCGCAGCCTCGGCGAGCGGCCGCCGCTGCCGGTCATGCGCCGCGCCGGTGAGGCCGACGACCAGCAGGCCCTGGAGGCGCTGGCGCGCGATCCCGACATCGTGCGCCGCGCCGGGTCGCGCGGCCGGGTGCGCCTCCTGTGGGAGGTCTGCCAGATCCCCGATTTCCGCAAGGTGATGAGCGAGCACCACGCGCGGCTGCTCGGGCAGATCTTCCGCCACCTGACCGATCCCGAGGAGCGGCTGCCGGAAGACTGGGTGGCGCGGCAGCTGAAGGCGCTCGACCGCACCGACGGCGAGATCGACGCGCTGGTCCAGCGCATCGCCCATATCCGCACCTGGACCTACATCACCCACCGGCCGAACTGGCTCGACGAGGCGGCGCAATGGCAGGAGCGGGCCATCGGCATCGAGGACCGGCTGTCGGACGCGCTGCACGACCGCATCACCCAGCGCTTCGTCGACCGCCGCTCCGCGCTGCTCGTCCGGCGGCTGGGCGCGGCGCGGGATCTCGCGGCCGCGATCACGGCCGAAGGCGAGGTGCGGGTCGAGGGCGTCTATGTCGGCGAGATGCGCGGCCTCGCCTTCGTCCCCGACCGCGCCGGCGATGGCGAGACGGTGCGGACGCTCGTGGCCGCCGCCAACCGCGTGCTGCCGGGCGAAATCCAGACGCGAGTGCAGGCGCTCGCCGATGATCCGGACGAGGCTTTCCGGGTCGATCCGGACGGGCGGATCGCCTGGCGGGGCGTCGCCGTGGTGCGGCTCGCGGCGGCCGAGACGGCGCTCGCCCCCAGGGTCGAGCCGCTGCCGGTCGAGTTCCTTGACGGCGTCCTGCGCGAGACCGTGCGGCGACGGCTCGAACGCTTTATCAGGGGCCTGGTCGCCGGTGTCTTCCGGTCGCTGGCCGCACCCGTCGACGGCTTGGCTGGACCGGCCCGCGGCCTCCTCTACCGGCTCGGCGAGAGGCTGGGATCGGTGGCCGCCGCCGAGGTCGAGGGGTTGGTCGCGTCGCTGGCCCCGGAGGATCGCCGCCGCCTGTCGCGGCTCGGCGTGCGCTTCGGCCGCGAGACGGTCTATGTCGACCGGCTGCTGAAGCCGGCCGCGGTCGGGCTGCGGGCGCTGCTGTGGTCGGTATATCGCGACCTGCCCCTGCCCGCGCCGGTGCCGCCGCCGGGCCGGCTGTCGGTCGCCGCCACCGGCACGGATGCCGTGTTCTGGGATGCGATCGGCTATCGCGCCGTCGCCTCGCAGGCGATCCGCGTCGACCGGCTGGAGAGCTTCGCCGCCTGCCTGCGGACCCGCCAGGCGCCCTTTACATTGGATGGCGCGCTGGCATCGCGGATCGGCCTGCGGCTCGCCGACCTGCCGCCGGTGGTGCGGGCGCTCGGGTATCGCTCGCGCGAGACCGAGGGCGGGCTCGCATTCACGCCGATCCCGCGGCGGCCGCGCAAGCGGGCAGAGGCGGCGGAAGCGCCGTCCGACCATCCCTTCGCCAAGCTCGCCGGGATCGAGTTCGCCCAGTGAGCGGAGACACGATCCGGTTGGACAAATGGCTGTGGCACGCCCGGCTGGCGAAGACGCGGTCGCTGGCGGCACGGCTCTGCACGGCTGGGCTCGTCGAGATCGGCGGCACGGTGGTCGAGCGGTCGTCCCGCTTGGTGAAACCCGGCGAGGCGGTAACGCTGTGCCACGGCGGCTGGCGGCGCCGGCTGATCGTGCTCGGGATCGGCGCTCGCCGCGGCCCCGCCGCCGAGGCGCGGCTGCTCTACGACGAGCTTGTCCCACCCGAGCGGCTGAGCGCCGCCGATCCGGATTGGGAGAGACTGATCGTTGAGGAGTAAGCCTCACTCTCCCGTGGGGGCGGCCAAGGTAGGGTCTATCCGCAGATGACGCAGATGGGCGCAGGTGAAAAAAATCGGCAGGGCACACGCCGCGCAACGCCGATTGGGATTGCGCCTCACGGCGCTTGCGGAAGCGGCGAAGCCATTTAGGGAAATCTGCGGCCATCCGCGTCATCTGCGGATAGACCCCGACCCGCGAGCCGACTTTCAATTCCGCGCCATCGCCTCGGCCAGCAGCGTCGCGTTGTGGCGCATCATCGCGTCGTAGGTCTCGCCACCGTCGCCCGGCCGCGAGAGCGCATCGGCATAGAGCGTGCCGCCGGGGGTGACGCCGGCCTCGTCGGCGAGTTCCCGGACGAGCCGGGGATCGGTCATGTTCTCGACGAAAAGGGCCTTCGTGCCGTCGGTGCGGATCCGTCGCACCAGTGCTGCGACGGCGGCGGCGGAGGGCTCGCTGTCCTCGCTCATCCCGACCGGGGCGCGGAACGTCACTCCATACGCCTTGCCGAAATAGGCGAAGGCGTCGTGGCTGGTGATGACGCGGCGCTTGTCCTCCGGCACGGCATCGATCCGCTCGCGGATCCAGCGGTCGAGATCGGCGAGCCTGGCCTCCAAGGACTGGAGGCGGCTCGCATAGCCGGCGGCGTGCGCCGGATCGGCGGCAGACAGACCGCCCGCGATGTTGCGGGCGTAGGCCTCCGCATTCACGACATCCTGCCAGGCATGCGGGTCCGGCGCGCCGCCGACCACAATTGGATCGATGCCTTCGCTGGCGACGACGCTGCGGCCGGCAAAACCCGCGGCGTGCTCCAGCCGGTCCATCCAGGCATCGAGGCCGAGGCCGTTGACCACCACGACTCGCGCCGTTGCGATTGTCTGCGCGTCGGCCGGCGTCGGCTGGTAGACGTGGGCATCGCCGTCCGGCCCGACCAGCGATGCAATCTCGGCATCGTCACCGCCCACCTGGCGCACGAGATCGGCCAGCACGGAGAAGCTGGCGACGACCTTGAGCTTCGGCTCGTCGGCCTGGGCGGTGGCGGCCACGCCAACCAGAAGCAGCGCCAGGAGCGTCCGCATCAGGCGGTCAGGTGGCGCCGCCGCAGGTAGCGCGTGCGCAGCGATTCCCGCGTGCCGAGGCTGAGCGAGAGGAGATGGATGACACCTGCCGCCAGGATGATCGCCGGCCCCGAGGGGAGCGACCAGTGGTACCTCGCCAGCAGCCCGGCATAGCCCGCGATGAGCGCAATCGCGGCGCTCGCCGCCGCCAGCGACCACACCTCGCGTGCCCAGAACCGCGCTGCGGCGGCCGGCAGCATCATCAGCCCCACGGCCATCAGCGTGCCCAGCGCCTGGAACCCGGCGACCAGGTTCAGCACGACGAGCGCCAGGAACAGCGCATGGATCTGCCCGCCCCGGACGCCGACCGAGCGAAGAAACCCCGGATCGAAGCATTCCAGAACCAGCGGGCGGTAGAGCACCGCCATCGCCAGCAGCGTCACCGTCGCCGCCGCCGCGATCAGCAGCAGCGCCGGCCGGTCGAGCGACAGGATCGTGCCGAACAGCACGTGCAGCAGATCGACGTTGGAGCCGCGCAGCGAGACGATCAGCACGCCCAGCGCCAGCGAGATCAGGTAGAAGGCGGCGAAGCTCGCATCCTCGCGCAACGGCGTGAGGCGGGCGACGAGGCCGGAGAGCAGCGCCACCACCAGCCCGGCCACGAATCCGCCGAGGCTCATCGCCGGCAGCGACAGTCCGCCGACCAGGAAACCCAATGCCACGCCGGGCAGCACGGCATGACTCAGCGCGTCGCCCATCAGGCTCATCCGCCGGAGGATGAGCAGCGTGCCGATCGGCCCGCTGCCCAGCGCCAGCGCCAGCACGCCGACCAGCGCGCGGCGCATGAAGGCGAACTCGGCGAAGGGCTGGACGAAGGCGGCCCAGAGGCTCACGGCAAGGCCTCGGCGGCGCAGGCGGCGGCATGCTCGTCCCAGGCCTCCGCCATCTCGCGCGCCGCCGCGAGGTTGGCCGGGGTCAGCACCTCGGACGTCGGTCCCCAGCCGACGAGGCGGCGGGCGAGCAGCAGCGTCTCCGGGAAGCTCGCGGCGACGAGGTCGAGATCGTGCAGGACGGCCAGGACGGTGCGGCCCTCCTCGTGCCAGCTTCCGACCACCTTCATGAGATCGCGCACGGTGCGCGTGTCGACCGCCGCGAAGGGCTCGTCGAGCAGGATCAGCGGCGCGTCCTGCAGCATGAGCCGCGCGAACAGCATGCGCTGGAACTGGCCGACCGAAAGCGTGCCGACGGGACGGCCCTCGAAATGCCCGAGCCCGACCGCGTCGAGCGCCGCCTCTGCCGCCGCGAGGTCGGCCGCCCCCGCCGCCCGGTGCCAGCCGAGGCTCTGCCAGCGGCCGAGCAGCACCACGTCGCGCACGGTGATGGGGAAACTGCGCTCGATCTCGGCCTGCTGCGGCAGATACGCGATGCCGCCGGCGGGCGAGCGCTCCAGCGTGCCGCCCGCCGGCCGGAGCATGCCGGCGATCGCCTTGACGAGCGTGCTCTTGCCGGCGCCGTTCGGCCCGACGATCGCCGTCAGCGAGCCCGGCATCGCACAGCCGGCGATATGGTGGATCGCCGGGTGCCCGTCATAGGCGACGGTGAGGTCGCGGATGGCTACGCGAGCGCCCACCACACCGCGATCCAGAGAACGAGGCAGACCAGAGCCGCCGCGCCGGCGCGGGCGGCCAGCCCGGCGGCAAGCGGGTCGAAGCGGGGGAACAGGCGTTCGGGGCTCATGGCGGCGGGCTATAGCGGTCCCGGCGCCCGGCGGCAACGAGGCGGCGCGGCGACCGTCAATAGAAAATCACGGTGCCGCTTGGAAACATCTGCTGCAGCAAATCGAAATCGCCATCCTCCGTCAGGACCGGAAGACCCGCCCGTGCGGCGCAGACATAGATCAGGGCATCGATCAGCGCCTCCCGACGCTGATGGGGCTGGAAATTCTGCCGACGGGCCAAGGCGCCGGCCAGGAGCCCCCCATCGATCCAGTCCCGCTCGTTCGGCGCGAGCACGCGCCCCGCCGGAATCGCGGCGATCAGGCCAGTGTAGTGCGTCCGCACCGCTGCATAGTCCGGCCGCGTCGGCGGCAGGTTGCCGATGCCGGTGGCAATTTCGCCGAGCGATGCCGCGCAATGGTACTGGATCGCTGTACCGAGCAGCGCTTTCGCGGCCGGCGGAAGCCGTCCGGCGGCTGCGCCGATATAGGCGCAGGTATCG
>DATGFU010000371.1:0-4529 GCA_035308865.1 Allostellaceae bacterium
CGGCGATGAGATTGTACGGCCGCACGGCAGCCCCGCGTCCTTAGGGTTTGACCGGCAAGACATTTTCCCCCATGTTCCGGGCGTCCGTCATCGCGGACGTTGGCGCTCCGGCCTGCGTGTAGGGATTGTCCCCGCCGTCGAGCGCTCTCCCGATCAAATCCGTTCGATAGTCCGGGCACGCTGGGCGTTCGACCCAGAACAGGCCATACGGGCCTGCGAAAGAGACCATTTTGACTTCATTTTCCGAACTCGGCCTGGCCGCGCCCCTGCTTCAGGCGTTGGCAGCGGAAGGCTACGAGACCCCGACGCCGATCCAGGCGCGGGCAATTCCCGCCGTGCTGGCGGGGCGCGACCTCGAAGGCATCGCCCAGACCGGCACCGGCAAGACCGCGGCCTTCGCGCTGCCGATCCTCCACCGCCTGCTCGCCAACCCGCAGCGCCCCACTCGCGGCGGCGCCCGCGTGCTGGTGCTGAGCCCGACCCGTGAGCTCGCCGGCCAGATCGCCGACAGCTTCCGCGCCTATGGCCGTCACACCAACATCCAGGTCGCCGCGGTGTTCGGCGGCGTGCCGCATGGACCGCAGCTGAAGGCGCTGGCCCGTGGGCTCGACGTGCTGGTGGCGACACCGGGACGGCTCGTCGACCATCTGCAATCCGGTGCCGCGGATCTCCGCGCCACCGAGGTGCTGGTGCTCGACGAGGTCGACCAGATGCTCGACCTCGGCTTCATCCACGCGATCCGCAAGATCGTCGGGCGGCTCTCGCCGCGCCGGCAGAATCTCTTCTTCTCGGCCACCATGCCGGCGGAGATCGGCAAGCTCGCCGCCGAACTGCTGAAGGAGCCCATCCGCATCGCGGTGGCGCCGGTGGCGACGACGGTCGAGCGCGTGCGCCAGGAGGTGGTGCTGGTCGACAAGGCGCGGAAGCGCGACGTGCTGGTCGAACTGCTGGCCGATCGCGGGATGACCCGCGCCATCGTCTTCACCCGTACCAAGCACGGCGCCGACAAGGTCCAGCGCCATCTGGAGAGCGCCGGCATCGTCGCCGCCGCGATCCACGGGAACAAGAGCCAGAACCAGCGCGAGCGCTCGCTGGCCGCCCTCAAGGCCGGCCGCGTGCGGGTGCTGGTGGCAACCGACATCGCCGCCCGCGGCATCGACATCGACGATGTCAGCCACGTCGTGAATTTCGACCTGCCCGAGGTGGCCGAGGCCTATGTCCACCGCATCGGCCGCACCGCGCGCGCCGGGGCGGAAGGTCACGCGATCTCGCTGTGCGACGGCGAGGAGCACGGGCTGCTCAAGAACATCGAGAAGCTGACCCGGCTGACCCTGCCGAAGACGGATCGCCGGACCGGTGAACCGGCGCCGGCGCCCCGGCCGGTCCAGCCGCGGCCGCAGCAGCATCGGCAGCACCAGCATAAGCACGGTCAGAACCCGCGCCGCCGGGCGGCGTAGCGCGGGCGGATAGACCCCCACCCAACCCTCCCCCGCAAGCGGGAGAGGGCTCTTATCCTCCCTCTCCCGCGAGAGCGGGGGAGGGTCGGGGTGGGGGTGTCTCCGGAAATCCTGCCATCTCCCGTCATGTTTCTGCGCTATTCTCCGAGGCATGCGCGCGAGCCGGCTCCTGACCATCCTGATGCTGCTGCAGAGCCGCGGCCGGATGACGGCGCCCGCGCTGGCGGAGGCGCTCGAGGTTTCGGTCCGCACCCTCTATCGCGACATCGACGAGCTCTCGGCGGCCGGCGTGCCGGTCTATGCCGAGCGCGGCCGCGAGGGCGGGTTCCAGCTGATGGACGGCTGGCGCACGCGCCTCACCGGCCTCACCGAGGCCGAGGCGCAGGCGATCTTCCTCGCGGGATTGCCTGGACCCGCCGCCGAACTCGGCCTGGGCGAGGCCATGGCGACGGCCGAGCTCAAGCTGCTGGCCGCGCTGCCTGCCGGTTGGCAGGGCGAGGCGCAGCGCGTCTCCCAGCGTTTCCATCTCGATCCCGTCGGCTGGTTCTGCGGCCCCGGCCGCACCGACCGGCTGCAGGAGGTCGCCGACGCGGTGTGGCACGAGCGCCGCATCGCGATGCGCTACGAGAGCTGGAACGGCGTGGTGGAACGTGTCGTGGAGCCGCTCGGCGTCGTGCTGAAGGCCGGTACTTGGTACATGGTCGCCGCCGCCTCGGGCAAGCCGCGCACCTACCGGATCGGCGCCATCCAGGATCTGTCCGTGACCGGCGAGCATTTCGACCGTCCGCCGGATTTCGACCTGGCGCAGCATTGGGAGGAATCCGCGCGGCGCTTCGAGAGCGAGATCTACCGTGCCACCGCCACCCTGCGCGTTTCGCCCCTGGGCATGCGGCGGCTGGCCGGCTTCGGCGATCCGATCGCATCCGCCGCCACCAATACGGCCGAGCCGCCCGACGAGGCGGGCTGGGTGCGCGTCTCCGTGCCGATCGAGTCCGTCGACAACGCCGCCTGGCAGATGCTGCGCCTCGGCGCCGAGGCGGAGGTGCTGGAGCCGCCGGGCCTGCGCGAGCGGATGTCGGCGACGGCGCAGGCGCTCCATGCCCTCTACGGCGATACGAATCGGGTGCCGGGCGGCGACCTACCACAGTAAGGTGGGCCGGGCCGTCCCGTATCGGAGGCGGATGATGAGCATGTCCCCGGCGAAACAGCTCGTTCTGGACTATGTGGCGGCGTTCAACGCCGGCGACATCGAGCGGGTGCGGGCTCTGTTCGCCTCCGACGCGCGCATCTGGGGCGTGCTCGGCAGCGGCGGGCTCGACGTGGCGGCGCCGATCTGGCGCGAGCTGCACGACGCAATGGGCATGCATCTCGAGGTCAAGGCGCTGGTTGAGGAAGGCAACAGCGTGAGTGCTCGCTTCGTCGAGACCGGCTGTTTCGTCGCCCCGTTCCGCGGCCTCGCCGGCCACGTGCCGACCGGCAGAAACTACGAGATCAACGCCATCGAATGGTTCGAGATCGCCGACGGCCGGATCACCAATCGCTGGGGCGCCCGCGACTCCGCCGCGATCACGCGGCAGGTGCTCGGATAAGGGCGCCTCAGCACAGAAGGGAGCGTGGCGTCGGCCGCAGCCGCAAGGGCCGCGGCGGTTCCTGGAGATGCTCCCACAGCGCCGCCCGCCAGGCCGGCGACCGCGTCACCCGATCCCAATGTTCGTCGTAGGCGATCGGGTCCGGAAAGCGCGCCAGCCAGACGAACACCGTTTCACCGGTTCTGACCGGGAGGGAAGGGAAGTTGTTCTCGGCGGGCTCGGTCTCGAACGAGGCGATCGGCGACCCGCGCGTGGCGTCGAGCACCGGCCGCAGCCGCGCCTCGAAGAAGCGGCGGAAGGCATGGACCGGCTCGGCGAGCAGGCAGATCGTGGCAACGATCAGCGACCCGTCATCGTGCGACCGGTGCCGCTCAGCTGCGGGCGGGAAGCGGCCGGCCGGCCGCAAGAGCAGCACGTCGTCCGAGTCGATCATCGTGGCGTTGGCCGCGTCGCGGTGCGCCCGCCACACCGGGCCGCCGTAGAACGCCCCCAGTGCCGCGGGCCGGGCCGTCATGTCCCGGAAGCCGCGCAGCCAGACGAAGCGGTCGGGATCATCGAGATCGCGGAACTGGCCCAGCAGCCGCATCCCCGCCGCCTCCTGAGGCTCCAGCAGCGCCGACTCGAACAGCCGAATCAGCGTGTCTCGCCGGCCCGGATGCAACGTGTACTGGCGCAGTTCGACGACCTCGCATCGGATGTCGTCCATTACTTCGGTGTCCATTGGCCCCTCGCCATCGGCAGGATTGTCGGCTCGGGCGGGAGACTACGGGATGAAACATGACACGGAGCGGCAGGATATTCGGCAGGTGCCGCTTTCCGTCGCTTTTCGTGTGCCACGCGCGGGTCTAATCTCGCCGGAATCAGCGGCGACCGGCCCTGGTCGAGGGGAGGGGTCGAATGACCCGTAAGCAGGAGAGCGGCCACAGCCGGCGGCAGGTCCTGGGGACCCTCGCGGGCGGACTCGCTGCCGCAACCTGGGGCGCCGCGGCCGCGCCGGTCGCGACCGATCCCCGGCTCGCCGCCTATGACGACATGATGGCCGATTTCATGCGCAAATATGCGCCGCCCGGCGCGGCGCTCGCGGTCACACGCAACGGGAGGCTGGTCTATGCGCGCGGCTTCGGCCTGGCCGATGTGGAGCGCCGTCAGCCCGTGGTGCCGGGCGCGCTCTTCCGCATCGCCAGCATCAGCAAGCCCTTCACCGCCACCGCGGTGATGCAGCTCGTGCAGCAGGGCAAGCTCAGCCTCGACGAGAAGGTCTTCGGCGTGGTCAAGCTGCAGCCTTTCCTCGCACGCGGCGCCAAGCTCGACGAGCGGATCCACGAGATCACCATCCGCAACTGCCTGCAGCACACCGCCGGCTGGGATCGCGACAAGCCCGGCGGCTTCGATCCCATGGGCGCCGATGCGGCCGAGCAGATCGCGCACGACACGGGCGTGCGCCTGCCGATCACGCCGCAGCTGATCATCCGCTACACGATGG
>DATGFU010000372.1:0-4391 GCA_035308865.1 Allostellaceae bacterium
GGGAGTGGGCACATGAGCATCATGATTTGCATAACGCACGGGCGGGTTGGCTTCGTGGAAACGCGTTCGCATATCGCGAAATGGATCGATGCGGGGAAGGTGCTGGGCGGTCGCCGTCTGACGATTGGAGGCAATCTGTTCGTCTGCGACGATTGCTTCGATTCCCTTGGCTTCGAGAAATTCGCGAGCATGGCAGACCTGCCGTTGGACGAAGCCGTTGAGATAACCGATGGCCGCTGGGAAGCGGCCTACAATGCCCTTGAGGGGCGGCAAGTGTTTTGTCTGAAATGCATAACAGACTCCGAGCGGCAACCTTCGGCCGTCTGACCGATCAAGCCGCGCTGGCTCCAGCAAGCGCAACCCAATGACAAACCGACCCCACTTGGCGGATCTGAAGCCCGACTTCGCGTGCGACGGCTCCCTCAGGGACATCTACGTGCTCAATACTAATGGTCTCGACTGGGATCGCCTCGGTTCGGCGCTTGAGGCGTCGGGCTTCACCCTGACCTACTCCGCGAACGGCCGGTCCGCACCGTTTCCCGCCAGTCTCACGAAGGAGAGCTTCGATCCGCACCGACGGTCCTTGCTGGTCGTGAACCTGACTGATGACCTCTCAATCGACTGTCATTTTTTCGCTCTCGACGAAATCGAGTTCTCCTTCGATCCACGGCTCGTGCACAGGCAGGAGGAGCTGGATCGCCTGCTGGATTTCATCGTTTGTGTCGGGCGGGGGACCGGAAAGCCCGTGTTGCTGACGCTCGAGAACTCCCCGGATTTGCCGATCCTCACGTATGAGCCCAACAGTGAATATTGGGCGTACCGGCCTCCCGGAGCGGTCTGAGCGCTCGATGCGGGACTTCAGTTGGATTTCAGTGACACTCAAGCAAATCCATCCTGTTGTTCAACCGGATCCCTATCACGCCCGCATTGCCGAGCCCCGCGTCCTGGGCGCTCGCACGCGCCGGTTCAGCGCGGCCTGGATTTCGGCGAGCGGTGTGTCGAACGCATCGGGTATCCTGAACTGCTTAGGTCTCCAGAAGGGCCAGAGCTCCCGCTTGCCGGGAATCGGCGCCACGAGCTTGCTGGTTTCCAGGACCCGCGTGGAGGGACCGATACCCGAATCGTCCGATACCTGCTGCCGTTTCGTCAGGATGAGGAACGTGCCCAGCTCCGACCAGCTCGTCCGGGCCGTGCGGAAAAGACCCTGATAGGTCAACGCTTTCCCGGAGAGGATCAGGCGAGGCCGTCCTCGCCAGGCGCGCCAGATGGCGAGGATCAGGCAGAAAAAGCCGCCGGCCTGAACCGCGAGCGCAACCAGGATGAACGGAAGGCGGTCGGAGGAAGTCCAATCATCGTCCTCTGACATGACGGCCCAGACCGGACTGCACGCGATTGCCATGCCGCCGTTGAGCAGAACCAGAAGGATGATGGCCACCCATGCGCCGCGCCGGCCGCTATAGACGACATCCGGTGCTGCATGCGCCTCGCTCATCGTCCCGCCCCCAACCGACCTCGGCAGACAATGCTGCGTCCGCGGCGAGCCGGCGGCAAGCGCGGCGGCACTTGACGCGATCGGGCCGGCTCCGTAGAGGCGGCCCATGTATCTGCCGAACCTGCATAATCTCGTCGATGTCGGGATCGTCTGGGCGATCGGCCTGGTCATGATGCTGGCCGGGTCGGCGATGGTCGGGCGTCGCCTGCCGCCGGAAATCCGGATCGTCGTCGGATGGGGCGCCTTCTGCCTTGTCATGACCGCCTGGGGGGTATTGAGCGGCCTCTCCCTCGCGATCCCTGCAACGGCCTTCGTCATTTCGGCGATCACCGGCGCCCTGCTGCGGAGCGGTTTGCCGGACCGGGCGGAATGGTCCGGGATCGCCGGGCTGCTGGTGCTCAGCCTGCCGTTCTGGCTGGTGATGGCGCCGATCCGGCCGGCCGAGCCCGACACCTGGCTCAACATCCTGCCCAACGCGGTCTATCTGGTGGACCATGGGGTGCTGCCGGCCGCCGGGCGGCCGGATGCGCATTCCTTCCTGCCGGCCGCGCCCTACAACACGCAGTTCCTGGCCTATCTGGGCGGGCTCGTGGAGCCGGATTTCCCGGCCGGCGGCATGTCGCTCGTGAACCTGCTGCTGCTCGTGGCGTCGGGCGGGCTGTTCGCGCGGACGATCGCGGGGACCGGACCAGGCGAAGCGCCGGGCTGGGCCGCCACGGCGCTCGGCATCCTGCTGGCGACCGGGCTCAATCTCGGCTTCGTTCCGCGGATCCATCTCGCCGCGTATGGCGAGACCGGGCTGGCGGTGACGGCGCTGATGGCGGGCTGGGTGTTCGTCGAAGCGTTGGAACGCAGGCCGTGGCCGGTCCTCGCCTTGGGCTTGGTCTTCGCGGCGATGGTCGAGATCAAGCAATCCGGCTTCGGTCTCGTGGCGGCCTGCGCCGCCGCCGGTGTAAGCGCCGCCATGCTGGAACGGCTCACCCCTCCCCCTGACCCCCTCCCGCAAGGGGAGGGGGAATTTCGCGGCACGACTCCCCCTCCCCTTGCGGGAGGGGGTCAGGGGGTGTTCGCCCTTGCCATCCTGGCTGTCCTGCCGGCGGTCCTGGTCTTCCTCCTCTGGCGCTTCCACGTCTCCACATCCGGCATGGACGAGCTGCGGCCGTTGCCCTTCGACCAGTGGCAGTGGTCGAACCTGCCGGCAATCCTCGGCGCGACCCTGCGGACCGTCGCGGCGAAGGGCGTCTACTTCGCGGCGGTCGCGGCCGCCATTGCGGCGCTCCCCATTGCCGTGCGGCGCGTCGGCTGGGGTTTCGGTACGCGCTTCCTCGCCTTCCATGCCGCGCTGGAGCTCTGGTACTTCCTCTTCCTGCTGCTGACCTATGTCGGTCACTTTCCCGGCGCCTGGAGCAGCGAGGCGCATTCCTTCTACCGCTACGAGACGCATCTCTCGCTGGTCCTGTCGCTGGCGCTGGCCCTCGCAGTGCGCGAGACCGGGCTGGCCGCGCGGCTGACGCCGAGGTGCTGGGGCATCGCCGGGCGCATCGTGACCGTGGCCGTCCTCGTCACACCCGTCGCCTGCCTATCGCTGCTGCGATTCGACCTGGCGATGCCGCAGCCCCTGGTCTGGGACCTCGCCAAGAACCTGGTACCCTACCTCCACGACGGCGACCGGCTGGCGCTGCTGCTGCCGGGCGACAACGGCAGCGTGGCGACGATGCTGGGCGGCGTGCTGAACGATACGGCGCCGGTCCGGAAGAACCTCGAGCTGCTGGTGCGCGACCGGGCCGATGCGGCGACGCTGGCCGAGGCCGCGGCGCAGGGCTACCGGCTCGCCTTCGTCTCCTGCACGCCGGAGGGGTTGGCAGGCCTGCCCGCGCAGGCGGCCGTGCTGGCGAAATACGACGACGGAACGTGGCGCGCCGTGGCCGATTGGCCCTATCCTCCGACGGCGAACCGGTCGCGCTGGCAGCACATCCTGTCGTGGCGGCCCTTGTGCCGGGCGGAGTAGGGGATGGCGGGGGAAGCGGCGGAGCGCGTGGTGCAGGAAACGGGGCCGGAGCTCACCGTGATCCTGCCGACCCGCAACGAGCGGGACAACGTGGCGCGCGTGGTCGAGCGGCTTCGCGTCGTGCTCGACGGCATCTTCTGGGAAGCGCTCTTCGTCGACGACGATTCGACCGACGGCACGATCGAGGCGGTGCGGGCGCTGGCGCGCGCCGACCGGCGGGTGCGGCTGCTCCACCGGATCGGGCGGCGCGGGCTGAGCTCGGCCTGCATCGAGGGCATTCAGGCCTCGACGGCGCCCTTCGTCGCGGTGATGGACGCCGATCTGCAGCATGACGAGACGCTGTTGCCGCGAATGTTCGAGACGATGCTCCCCGGCGACGTCGACCTGGTCGTCGGCTCCCGCTACATCGCGGGCGGCGGTGTCGAGAACTGGGACCGGCGGCGGGCCGGGATCAGCAGCCTCGCCACGCGGGTCAACCGGCTGCTGCTGCCGTCGGATCTCAGCGATCCGATGAGCGGCTTCTTCATGCTGCGCCGCGACGCGTTCGACCGGGCCGTGCGGAATCTCTCGGCGCTGGGCTTCAAGATCCTCGTCGATTTCGTCGCCTCGTCGCCGGAGAAGCTGCGGATCAAGGAGCTGCCCTACCAGTTCCGGCCGCGCACCGCCGGCGAAAGCAAGCTCGATGCGCTGGTCGCCTGGGAATACGGGCTCCTGCTGCTCGACAAGCTGATCGGGCACGTGGTGCCGGTGCGTTTCGTCCTGTTCTCGGTGGTCGGCGCAATCGGCGTGCTGGTCAACCTTGTCGTGCTGGCGCTGGCGTTCCGCGTCTTCGACGTGTCCTTCATCTGGGCCCAGAGCATCGCCACGACGGTGGCGATGATGGGGAACTAT
>DATGFU010000373.1:0-4948 GCA_035308865.1 Allostellaceae bacterium
TCAAGCCCGGCGAGACGTGGACCGAGAAATACCCGCAGCTTGGCACCGGTCTGGTCAGCTATGAATCGGCAATCTCAGCGGAATTCTACGAGCACGAGCGCGAGGCGGTGTTCCGCCGCAACTGGCTCTTTGTCGGCCGCACCGAACAGGTCAAGAAGACCGGCGACTATTTCACCAAGGAACTCGAAGTCTGCAAGACCTCGGTGATCATCATCCGCGGCAAGGACGGCAAGATCAGGGGGTTCCACAACACTTGCCCGCATCGCGGCAACAAATTGCTGTGGCAGGAAAATCCGCGGCGGCCTGTGGAAGGCCGCTGCCTGCGCATGACCTGCAAGTATCACGGGCTGGGGTTCGGGCTGGACGGCAAGGTCGAGGTCCTGACCGATCGTGAGAACTGGTTCGGAAGCCAGGGCAGCGACCTGCATCTGGCCGAGATCCCGACCGAGATCTGGAATGGATTCATCTTCATCAACCTGACCCCGGGCGGTCCGACTCAAACACTGCGCGAGCATTTGGGCGAGTTCTACTGGACCGGCTTCGACGGATATCCGTTTGAGGAACTCTCCGAGGTGGTCACGCTGACCGGCGAGGCCAACAGCAACTGGAAGACGTTGGCCGACGCGTTTGCCGAGGGCTATCATGTGCCCTATCTGCACCGCTGGAGCTTCCCCCTGCTGAAGCCCGGTACTGAGATCACCGTCCGACCGCAATGCTACGGGCTGGCCGGAAAGCACTCGTTCTACATCATCGATCGGGTCATGGACGAACCCTATGCTTACGAATACGAAAAGCTGGCGCGCGCGACCGGTGCCGGCTCCCTTTATCCTTTCGCCCGCGATCTCTCGAAACTGCCGCCCGCCGCCAACCCGACCGGTCACGACCGCTGGCTCAACAGTTCCCACGTGATCTGGCCGAACATGCAGATCCAGTTCTACTGGCCGGGCTGGTTCCTGATCTATGCGTTCTGGCCGCTCGCCTACAACAGGATGCGCTTCGACGTGGAGCTGCACTACCTGCCGTCGCGGAATTTCTCCGAGATGTATTCGCACAAGGTGGCGATGCAGGCGTTCATGGATGCCGCCCTGCAGGACGTCAACACGCTTGAGGCGACCCAACTCGGACTCGAGGCCCGTGCCTTCGAGCATTACCCGTTGAGCGACGGCGAGTTCATCGTCCGCCGCTTCCACAAGACCATCTACGCCGAGGTCGCGGCCTATCGGGAGTCGCTGCGCGCCGGACGCTAATCCGGGCGGAACAGCGGCAGGAAGAGATCCTCGACGGCTTCGAAGGTCACGACCACCGCTTGGCCGACGAACACCTCCGCCGGATCGCAGCCGACGATGTTTGTCGTCAGCCTCAGCCCTGGCTGTTCCACGAGTTCGACCACGGCGATCACGTAGGGCTCGGCAAGATCCGGCCGCCATGCCTGGTGGTTGACCGTGAAACTCTCCACGACCGCATGGCCGGACACCGGCTCGAACCCGATCTCACGCCCCAGGCAGGCCCGGCAGATCGGTACCGGCGGATGGAGATAGAGCCCGCAGGTCCTGCAGCACGCGATGCGCAGCCGGCCGTCAGCGCCACCCCGCCAGAACGCCTCGGTGAGCGCGGTCGGTCGCGGCAGGATCCGCTTCGGGATCGAGGACGGCATGCGTCCGGTCAATCCCGAACCAGCAGCATGCAGGCGCCGATCGGGCCGGCGCCGTTCGAAACGGCCGCGATCCGAGCGGGCTGCGGCAATTGCCGGGCTGCCGCCTCCCCGCGCAACTGCAACACGGCTTCGTGCAGCAGACCCAGCCCGTGCAGGCGGCCGGCGGACAACTGACCGCCGCAGGTGTTGAGCGGAAGCGCGCCGTCCCGCGCGATCCGCGTTCCGCGTTCGATGAAGTCGCCGGACTCGCCGGGCGCGCAGAACCCCAGCGCCTCGAGCCACATCAGGGCGACGATGCTGAACCCGTCATAAAGCTGCGCAAAATCGATGTCGGCGGGTTGGAGTTCGGTCATCGACCAGAGCCGGTGTGCGGCATCGATGCCCGCCCAGTCCGTGGGGTCCCAATGGTCCCACAGCGCCCGCCCTCGCAGGGCACCGCTGATGGCTTCGATCCAGATCGGCGGCACCCTGGTGTCGGCGGCCGCGTCCGCCGCGCTGACCACGACGGCGATGGCACCGTCCACCGGCACGTCGCAATCGTAGAGGCTGAGCGGGGTCGAGATCATCCGCGCCGCCATATAGTCGTCGAGCGTCAAGGGTGCCCGGTAGATGGCGTCGGGGTTCAGCGAGGCGTTACGGCGCCCGTTGAGCGCGATCCAGGCGAGATGCTCCCGCGTCGTGCCGAACCGATGCATGTGCCGCTGCGCTGCGAGGGCCGCGTAGTTGGCAAGGCTGAGCGCGTTGGACGGCAGGAGCCATTGGCTTGCGTCCTCTATCCGCGGCTGAGCATCGTCGGTCGCACCGGACGAGGCCGCCACACGCGCCGAGCCTTCCGTCGACGACCTGAAGCACAGCACGTGCCTCGCGTGCCCCGATGAGACCGCGAGGACGGCATTCAGGACCGACGACAGCTGGGCCGGACCCTCGACGCCGCCGGCATACCAGGAAAGGCCGAGCCCGAGCGCCTCCTTGAGGTCCCAGATTCCGACCGGAGAACTTCCGGACCCGTCCGACATCCGTCCCGGCCAGCATGCCAGCCCGTCGATCTTGCCCGGACTCAGCCCCGCATCCGCGATGGCGCGCAGCGTCGCCTGGATCGCCAGAGTCAGTCCGTCGACGCCGAGCCGCCGACCGATTTGCGAAACGCCGATCCCGGTGATCGCGGCACTTCGCGGCAGAGGTCGCACCGCGCCCCTCCCTTTCGCGAGAAGCCATTTGAAAACAGCACGATCATAGCTAAAGTGTTAGATTAAAGCGATTGAATTGGACAGGAACCGGAGATCGGTCGTGCCTGAAGGCATTGTGACCCTCGCCCAGGCGCTCAGGCATCATGCCGAGGTGCGCCCGAACGCTCCCGCGTGGTGGTTCGAGGGCCGGGAGACCAGTTATGGCGCGTTCGACGAGCAGGCGAACCGCTGCGCCCAGGCGCTGCTGGCCGCCGGGGTGAGGCCGGGCGAGCGCGTCGCGCTCCTCAGCAAGAACAACGACCGGTTCTGGGTGCTGCTGTTCGGCGCCATCAAGATCCGCGCCTGCCTCACGCCGATCAACTGGCGCCTGGCGCCGCCGGAGGTCGCCGCCATTTTCAACGACAGCGGCGCCCGCCTCCTGTTCGTCAGCGACGAGTATGCGGCGGTCGTCCCGTCACTCGTCGGACGATGTCCGAACCTCGCCGACTGGATCCAGCTTGAGGCCGGGCCCGCGGAGCGACAAGGCCTGGACGCGTGGCTCGCGCGGGCCGAGCCGACCGATCCCGGCCCGGTGTCGAATCCGGAGGACGACATCATCCAGCTTTATACATCGGGCACGACCGGCCTGCCCAAGGGCGTGCGGCTCACCCACTCCAACTTCCTCGCCCATATCGAGGGCGCCACGAAGTCCTGGGCGCCCTGGCGGTCCGGCAAGACCGCTCTCATCACGTCGCCGCAGTTCCATGTGGCCGGCGTCAACATGGGACTGCTCTCCCTGTTCCAGGGCTGCCGAGCAGTCATCGTCCGGGAGATCAGGGCCGCGGAACTCGTCGGACTGATCGAACGGGAGCGGATCGCCTATGCCTTCCTGGTGCCTGCGATGATCGCCACGATCCTCGACTCCGCGGAAGGCAAGGCTGCCGATTTCTCGGCGCTGGAACGCATCGCCTATGGCGCCTCACCGATTGCCGAGGATCTTCTGACGCGGGCGATCGCACGGTTCGGCTGCGCCTTCAGCCATCTCTACGGCATGACCGAGACCGCCGGCGTGGGCGCGGCGCTGGCGCCCGAGGATCATGAGCCGAAGCGGCTGCGCTCGTGCGGCAAGCCCTATCCGACGGCCGAGATCCGGGTCGCGCGCCCCGATGGGACGCCCTGCGTGCCCTGCGATGTCGGCGAGATCCAGTTGCGCTCGCGGGCAGTCATGCGCGGCTACTGGAACCGGCCCGAGGACACCGCGGCCGCCATGACCGAGGATGGCTGGTACCGCAGCGGCGATGCCGGCTATCTGGATGCAGAGGGATTTCTCTACATCCATGACCGCATCAAGGACATGATCGTCTCGGGCGGCGAGAACATCTATCCGGCCGAGGTCGAGAACGCCATTTCCGGTCATCCCAATGTGGCCGAGGTTGCCGTCATCGGCGTGCCCGACGCGAAATGGGGCGAGGCGGTGAAGGCGGTCGTCGTGCTGCGCCCCGGCGCCGCGCCGGACCCGGCCTCGATCGTCTCCTGGGCCCGGCAGCGCATCGCCGGGTACAAGATTCCGAAATCGATCGACTTCATCGCCGCCCTGCCGCGCAATCCCGCCGGCAAGGTGCTGCGGCGCGAGTTGCGCGAAGCCTACTGGCAGGGCCATGCCCGGCGGGTGAACTGACGGTTCAGCCCTCTGGCGCCGCAGCTTTTCCGCGCCGCGGCCGGCCCGCTCCGTTTTCGGACCGAGCCGGCTTGGGAGTCTCCTCGGTCAGATCCGCCTTCGTCCGCGCCAGCAGCGCCTCGAGGTTGGGCGACCAGCCCGGCCGCAGATTGCCGTAGAGCGAGCCGCGCAGGATTTCCCGGGCGAAGCGCCGCGCCATGGCGCGCTTCTCGTCCTGGTCGAGCGTCGCCGCTCCCACCCAGAGCGGCCAAAGCAGCATTGCCCCGAGCGTCCACATGGCAAGCACGGCGCCGTCGATGCCGGGCTGCGCCTTTTCCGACTTCGCGAAGCCCATGCAGCCGTCGATCCATTCGCGCGACAGCGGATCCTGGTCCCGCTTGTCGGAGAGTACGATTTCATTGAGCCAGACCCGGGCCAATCCCGGATTGTTCATCAGGAACAGGGATAATT
>DATGFU010000374.1:0-15891 GCA_035308865.1 Allostellaceae bacterium
TGATCCAGATATTGGTGCGGAAATAATGCGAGATCTTGTGCTTCAGCCGCACTGCCGGCTGGCCGCCGCGCAGGCCGGGGCGGCCGTCGGCGTTGCCCTGCATCCAGTCGAGCCGGTAGAGGAGGAGCGGCAGTGCCTCGCCCATATGGCCGATCACCAGCCTGAGCCCGGGGAAGCGGTCGAACGCGCCGGACAGGATCAGCCCCATCGTGTGCATCCAGACCTCGTGGCTGAAGCCGGCGAGCGCGCCGGTCATGGCGCGGTACTCGTAGGGCTGGACCCACTGGGTCGGCGGGCTGGTCGGGTGGATGTAGAGAGCCGCGTCGTTGGCCTCGAGCGCCGCCAGGATCGGCTCGAACTGGGGCTCGTCGAGATAGCGGCCCTTGGTGTGCGAGTTGATCACGGCCCCGGCGAGCTTGAGCTTCTGCATGCCGCGCTCGATCTCGGCGACGGCGCTCTTCACGTCTTGCGGCGCGAAGGCGAGGAGGCCCGAGAAGCGATCGGGATACCGGGCGCAGGCCACCGCCAGCCGGTCGTTCGACAGCGTGGCCAGCTCGGCGCCCGCCGCGCGCTCCAGCACCTGGACGCCCGGCGCGGTTAGCAGCAGCAACTGACGGTCGATGCCGAGCGCGTCCATCCGGGCGATCCGGCCCGGCCCGATATCGCAGAGCTGTTCCTGCAGCGTCGCCATCCCAGCGAACATTGCCGCCATCCGGAGCGAGGCGTCGTCGGGCGGGCAGGCGGAGCGCAGCAGGTCGAGCTGCGCCGCCGGGATCTCGGGAATGCTCCACGCCTCCTCGGTGGCGATCCGCTTGTAGGGCGTGTTCCGGTCGATCGACCGCGAGGGATGTTTCAGCGCTGATGGCGTCTGATCCGGTCCGCCGTCGCTCATGCCGCCGACGGACCGCGCTGGCGCTTCGCTCATCGCGCGCTCCCGCTCAATCCGTGCCGGTCAGTGTCCAGACGGCATCGTCCCAGAGACGGATCCCGCCGGTGATGCCGGCCTCGTTGGAGGTGATGCGCACCTTGTCGGGCAGCTCGACCGAGATATGCGCGGCATTGCCGCCGCCGATATAGAGGAGGTCGTAGTTCAGCAGGGTGTGGACGATCCCGATCGCGCGTTGCACCCGGCGGTTCCAGGCCTTGCGCCCGTGCGACTGGCGCGCCTCGTTCCCGAGGTACTCGTTGTAGGTCTTGTTCTTGTGGATCGGGTGGTGGGCCAGCTCCAGGTGAGGCGTGAGCTTGCCGTCGTGGAAGACCGCGCTGCCGACCCCGGTGCCGAGCGTGAGCACGACTTCGAGCCCGCGGCCCGCGATCACGCCCAGCCCCTGGACCTCGGCGTCGTTGAGCAGGCGGACCGGCCGGCCGAGGCGGCGGGACAAGGTCGGCGCCAGCGGGAAGCCCTGCCAGATCTCGTTGCCGAAATGCGGTGCCGTGACGACCGACCCGCTTCGGACGACGCCCGGGAACCCGACCGACACGCGATCGAAGGTGCCCAGCGGCTTCACCAGCGTGACCAGCGCGGCCACGAGCGTCTCGGGCGGACACGGATCAGGCGTCTCGACATGCGCGCGGTCGGTCGCCATCTGTCCGGCCGCGTCGAGGATGGCGGCCTTCAACCCCGTACCCCCGACATCGATCGCGAGCGTCCGGGCCTCCGTCTTTGCCGTCTTCGTTCCGCCCTCGTTCGTCTTTGTTCTTGCCATTGGCATCACCGGCTTCAATTGCCTGATATCCTACATATAACGCGGCGCGGGGCGGCGCGCTCCCCTTCCTTCGGCAGCCGCGCCGGAGCCGAGCATGGCTGACCTGCCGCCCTTTCCGCGGGGTCGCTCTTCCATTATATTGCGGCGCGAAAGAGCTTCGTGACAGCCGGGGACGGATCTGAGGCGGCCGCCATATCGGCCGCCTTTGTGCATTCGGGAAACCATGGATATCCGCAACATCGCCATCATCGCGCATGTCGACCACGGCAAGACCACTCTGGTCGACGCGCTGCTGCGCCAGAGCGGCACGTTCCGCGCCAACCAGCAGGTGGCGGAGCGCGCGATGGATTCGAACGATCTCGAACGCGAGCGCGGCATCACAATCCTGGCCAAATGCACCTCGGTCGTCTGGAAGAACACGCGCATCAACATCGTCGACACGCCGGGCCATGCCGATTTCGGCGGCGAGGTCGAGCGCATCCTCGGCATGGTCGACGGCGTCGTGGTGCTGGTGGATGCCGCCGAAGGCCCGATGCCGCAGACCAAGTTCGTCGTCTCCAAGGCGCTGCGCCAGGGACTTCGCCCGATCGTCGTGATCAACAAGGTCGACCGGCCGGACGCGCGCGTGCAGGAGGTCCACAATGAGGTGTTCGACCTCTTCGCGGCGCTCGACGCCACCGACGAGCAGCTCGATTTCCCGACTCTCTTCGCCTCGGGCCGGAACGGCTGGGCGGTGGCCGACATGGACGAGGCGCGGCGCGACCTGGCGCCGCTCTTCGAGCTGATCGTGCGCCACGTACCGGCGCCGGAAGGCGATCCGGAGGCGCCCTTCGCCATGCTGGCGACGACGCTCGAAGCCGATCCCTATCTCGGCCGCGTGCTCACCGGCCGCATCATGCAGGGCACCGCGCGGCTGAACATGCCGGTGCGGGCGCTCCACCGCGACGGCAAGGTGATCGAGCAGTCGCGCCTGACCAAGCTGCTCTCCTTCCGCGGCCTGGAGCGCGTGCCGATCGAGACGGCGCAGGCCGGCGACATCATCGCCGTGGCCGGGCTGACCGAGACCACCGTCGCCGACACGATCGCGGCGCCCGAAGTCGAGGCGGCGCTGCCCTCGACCCCGGTCGACCCGCCGACGCTGGCCATGACCTTCTCGGTCAACGACTCGCCGCTCGCCGGTCGCGAGGGCACCAAGGTCACCTCGCGCATGATCGCCGAGCGCCTTTTCCGCGAGGCCCAGGGCAATGTCGCGATCCGGGTTCGCGAGACGGCAGACAAGGATGCGCTGGAGGTCGCCGGCCGCGGCGAGCTGCAGCTGGGCGTGCTGATCGAGACGATGCGCCGCGAGGGCTACGAGATGTCGATCTCGCGGCCGCGCGTGCTCTACAAGAGCGAGAACGGTCAGCGCCTCGAGCCGATCGAGGAGATCCAGATCGACGTCGACGACGATTTCACCGGGATCGTCATCGACAAGATGTCGCTGCGCAAGGCCGAGCTCGCCGACATGCGCCCCTCGGGCGGCGGCAAAACGCGGGTGACGTTCCTCGCGCCCTCGCGCGGGCTCATCGGTTATCAGGGCGAGTTTCTCACCGACACCCGCGGCACCGGCATCATGAGCCGGCTCTTCCACGGCTACGCCCCCTTCAAGGGGCCGATCGAAGGCCGGCGCAACGGCGTGCTGATCTCGAACGCCGACGGCGCCGCCGTCGCCTATGCGCTCTGGTATCTCGAGGATCGCGGCCCGATGTTCATCGTGCCGGGTGCCGCCGTCTACGAGGGCATGATCATCGGCGAGCACACGCGGGACAACGATCTCGACGTGAACCCACTGCGCTCGAAGCAGCTCACCAACATCCGCACGACGTCCAAGGACGAGGCCATCCGCCTCACGCCGCCGCGCGCGATGTCGTTGGAGCAGGCGATCGCCTATATCGCCGACGACGAGCTGGTCGAGGTGACGCCGAAATCGATCCGGCTGCGCAAGAAGATCCTCGACCCCAACGACCGCAAGAAGGCGAGCCGCCAGGCGGAAGCGGGTTAAGGCCCCTCCGGGTGGCGGAATGCGCTTCGCTTTTCCGCCCTACGGCACGGGATCGTAGGGCGGAAAAGCGAAGCGCATTCCGCCGCCTAGTCGCCGCGCAGATCCCTCAGCGTCAGCGCGACATTCCCGTCGTCGGTCAGCTGGCGACATATGATCTTGTGCTCGACCGCGCGTTCGAACTGCGCCCGGTCGAGATGGAACGCGGCGAGACAGGCCTCGGGCGTGGGATTGGGAATCAGGCTCTGGAACACGCTGCGCGGCACGGTCACGCGGCCGCGGTACTCACCCAGCTCGACGCCGAACTCGACCGCCCGGCGCTCGTCGTTCCACGTCGCGTCGTCGGGGAAGGTGAAGAACGGCACTCTCTCAGCGCAGCGCCATCAGCAGGAACAGGCCGAGGACGATTGCCGCGCCGCCGACCAGGCCCCACACATCGCCCATGCCGGCGGTCTGCTTACGCTTCGCTCGCATGTCGGCGTCTCCCGATCCTCCATCGAGATGGCGGTATTCCACTCCTGTTTCCGCGAGAAGGGAAGCCGATTCTGGGTCGCAGCGGTTTCGGTGGCCTGACCGGCCGGCGGCGGCTATATCGGTCGCCAGATGGGGGACTTAGGCACGATGGACCTTTCGATCGTCATTCCGGCCTTCAATGAGCGGCACACGATCGGCCATGCCATCGCGGTCGTCGCCGCCGCGTTGCCCGGGATCTCCAAGGAAATCATCATCGTCGACGACGGCTCGACCGATGGCACCCGCGAGTGGCTGCGCGAGACGCTGCCAGAGGGCGCCGGTGAAGCAGAGGCGATCGAACTCCTTTCCGGCGGCGATATCAGGCTGGTGCCGGTTGCCGAGACGAATGCGCCGGCGATCCGGCTGCGCGTCATTTACCACACCCAGAACCAGGGCAAGGGCGGGGCGCTGCAGACCGGCTTCGCGGCTGCCTCCGGCGAAGTCGTGGTCATTCAAGATGCCGACCAGGAATACGACCCCAACGACTGGGTGAAGATGTATCCGCTGATCGCCGAGCGGCGCGTGGCGGATGTGGTCTATGGCTGCCGCTTCTACGGCTCGGCGCACCGCAGCCTCTACTTCCACCACTTCGTCGCCAACCGGCTGATCTCGACGCTGTTCAACATCATCTACAACCAGACGCTGATGGACATCGAGGTCTGCTACAAGATGATGCGGCGCGAGGTGCTGCAGTCGCTGCGCCTCTCCGCGAACGATTTCGGCATCGAGATCGAGCTCAGCGCCCGTATCGCCCTGCAGCGCCGCTGGCGGATCTACGAGGTCGGGATCAGCTATTTCGGCCGGACCTATGCCGAGGGCAAGAAGATCAACTGGAAGGACGGGGTGAAGGCGCTCTGGTACCTCGTGAAATACCGCTTCGCGTGAGCGGGCCCACGGCCCCGATCATCCTCCGTCGAGGCCGGTTCCCGACAGGTGCAGCGTCGCCGCACTGCCCGCGCTGTTGGTGACCGAAAGCGTTGCTGCATAGGCGAAGACATCGGGCGGGGTGAAGACGATCTGCATCGTGCAGCTCTGCTGCACGGCCAGCGTCGCCGGGCAGGTATTGGTTTGCGTGAAGGTCCCGTTCGCCGGCGAGACGGTGATTCCCGTTATGTTGACCGCCGAAGCTCCATCGTTGGTCAGGGTCGCCGTCTGAATGCTGGTCGAGCCGACCTGTACGCTGCCGAGGTTGAGGGAAGCGGGGGTGAAGCCCAGCGCCAATTTCTCGCCGGTCCCGAGCAGCGTGAGGGTTTGCGTGGCACTGCCGGGATCATTGTCCCTGAGGGTCACGGCGCCGGTCCGGACGCCCGCCCCTGTTGGCGCGAAAGTAACCGCAATCGTGCACGCCTGACCAGAATTCAGCGTCTGCGGGCAGGTGTTCGTCTGCTCGAAGTCGCCGCTGCTTGCGATGCTCGTGAAGGTGGTCGAATGGTTGCTGACATTGGTCACCGCGATGGTCTGGGGACCGGTCGTCAGCCCGATCTCGAGCAGGCCGAAGTTCAGGCTTGTCGCAGAGAAGGTCATGGTCAGCGGCGTGTAGTACTCGGCGTCGCTGACGACGGTGCAGCAATAGACATTGTAGCCGGTGCCGCCGGCGGTGAGGGCCCGACCGTTCCCCAGCAGCGTCGTTTCGTGATAGGCGAGCGCGCGGGCCAGACCGGTCGTTGCGGCGAACGTGCCGGCGGACTCGTTGAAGAGTTCCGCCTTGGCGGTCGGGATATAGCCTGTGCACGCCTTGCCGCAACTGATCGACTGGCCTTCGCCCCCGGCGAGAAGCACGGTGCCGTCGGTGAGGAGGGTCGAGGTGTGGGCGTACCGCCCCGTCGACATGTTCCCGGTCAGGGTCCAGGTGTTGGTGGCGGGGTTGTAGAGCTCCGCCGAATTCAGCGGGTATCTCGTGATGACGCCGCCGGTGACGAGGACCTTGCCGTCGGGCAGGAGCGTTGTGCCGTTGAGGTACCGCGCCACATTGGTGCCGGCCGCCGGCCGCCAGGTGCCGGTGGCGGGACTGTAGAGCTCGCTGGATGAGGTAGCGCCGCCAGCCAGACCGCCGACAGCCAGCACCTCTCCGTTCTTCAGCCGCACGGCGGTGTGGTAGGTCCGGGCGGTATTCAGCGCACCGGTCGGTGACCAGCTGTTCGTTGCGGGATCGTAGATCTCGCTGGCCGCCGTGGTGGTGCTGCACCCCGCCGCCGTGCAGCCGCCGCTCACCAGCACCTCGCCATCGGAAAGCAGGGTCGCCGTGTGACCGAACCGCGCCACGGCGAGAGTGCCCGCTGGGGTCCAGGCCTGGGTCGCGGGATCATAGAGTTCCGCCCCGCCCAGTACGGCACTGCCGGTTCCGAGCCCGCCCGACACCAGCACCTTGCCGCTCGCCAGCGTGACAGCCGGAAATGCTTCCCGCGCTTCCGCCATGCTCCCGGTCGCGACCCAGCTGCGCTGGGCGGCGCTGTAGACCTCTGCGGTGGCGAGAAGATTGCCGCTGTTGTCGACGCCGCCGACCGCAAGGACGTTCCCGCCGATCAGCTTCACCTGTGACCCCTGCTCGCGAGCCGATTGCATCGAGCCGGTCTTGGTCCATTGGCCCTGGACCTGCGCTGACGCTGGCTGAAGGCTGACAACGACGCAGGCGAGCGCCGAGACTGCGGTGACGACGATCCTCATGGCCCCTCCCCATGTAAGCGCGGCTGTCCCGCCGCCGGACGCCGGCGGCATTGCAACAGCAGATCGGATCGACGGTCTCCCGGCCGCGAGCCCCCGACACCATCGCCCATCTTCCTACTCTGGTAAAGCGCCCCGGTGCGATGGTACCGCGTTTTCGACATCCATGAGGGGTGACCACGAACGCTGCGAGCGTGAGCGTGATCCCGAAGCGGGCAATCTGCTGGTTAGTATAGCACCCGATCCGATTTCATATTGACAATCCCTATCATGCCGATATGGTTATGGGCGTGAGTTTGATCCCCAATCGACTCACTGACCCGGAGAAGCCTCGCTCCCCTCGCAACGGAGCGAGGCTTCGACGTTTTCGGGCCCCTCGGGAATGCCGCGTCGGCGCCACTCGTCATCAGGATGATGGGACTGCCGGACCGGTGTTGCAGATTCGACGTGGCGGCGGCGGACCGGCGGACCCATATCGAGTCGAAGTGACGGCCACCGGACGCGGGTGGCCGTTTCTCGATCGCCGAGACGGGCGCGAATGCCGGCCCCGCACCTTCAGGCCGCCTCAAACGAGGGAGGCCCACATGGCAATATCCATCGTCCGCGAGGTCGTCGGCGTGTTTCCCGACGCGCGCTCGCTGCAGGCCGCGGCCGACGAGCTCCTGCTCCGCGGCATCGACCGCTCGCTGCTCAGCCTCATGCCGGGCCGGCACATCGTCGCGCGCGCGATCGGCCGCGACTACGACCGGCCGGAGGAGATCGAGGATGATCCGGCGGTGCCGCGTATGGCTTATGTGGGCACCGATTCCCGGGTCGAGGGGCGTTCCGCTTGCGCCGGGGCCGTCGCCTATGTCGGGGCCTGCGCCACTGCCGGAGCCGCAGCCGCCTTCGACGCTTCGGCCCTGACCGCCGTTGCGGCGACGGCGGCGGTGGGCGGCGTCGGCGCGGTCGTGGGCGCCATGATCGGCACGGCGCTGGACCGGCCGGTCGCTCGCAACCTCAGCGACCAGGCCGCGCATGGCGGCATCACGCTGTGGGTCAGGATCCACGACCGGGCGTCGGAGGATGCGATCTGCGACATCCTGCGCCTCAACGGCGCGCGCGATGTCCATGTCCACGAGATCCCGCACGAGCCGCCCTCCGCCGAGGGCGGCGTGTCGCAGCATTTCGCCTGGATCGACAAGCCGCTGGCGTCGTGGCTGACGGGCCGGCGCGAGGCCTGAGGGCGAACGCCGCGCGAGACGGGGCTAGCAGCGGAGCAGACTGTCCTCGAAGGGGTAGCGCGACAGCCGCTCGACGCCGCGCTCGGTGATCAGCACCTGGTCTTCGAGTTTCACCCCTTCGCGGCCGCCGTCGACGCCGATGAAGCTCTCGACGCACAGCACCATGCCCGGCTCGACGATGCCGTCGTAGCCGAGCGTGTCGTAGTCCTGGTCATAGGGGATCGACGGGTACTCGTCGGCGAGACCGGCGCCGTGCGCCAGGCAGGAATAGCGCCGCGACCGGTAGCGCTCCGGGATCGGCCAGCCGGCCTGCGCGACCTCGCGGAAGCTCAGGCCCGGCCTCAGGATGGCGATGTTGTGCTCGAGCTGTTGGTGTGCGGCAGCGTAGAGCGTCCGCTGCTCGCCACTCGGCCGGCCGCCGCAGACCCAGCTGCGCGAGATGTCGGCGCAGTAGCCATAGGGTCCGACCAGGTCGGTGTCGAAGCTCACCATGTCGCCCGCCTCGATCACCCGCATCGAGCATTCGCGGAACCAGGGATTGGTGCGCGGGCCCGAGGAGAGGAGGCGCGTCTCGATCCACTCGCCGCCCAGCCGGATGTTGGTCTCGTGCAGCTTCGCCCAGAGCGAATTCTCGGTGATGCCGGGCGCGAGCGCCGCCTGCATGGCGCGGCATCCCTCCTCGCAGACCTCGATCGCCGCCCGCACGAGCACGACCTCCTCCGGCGACTTGATCATCCGGGCATGCTCGGCCAGCGGCCAGGCGTCCTCCAGCATCAGCCCTTCCGCGCGGAGCGCGTCGGTCCCGAGATGCGAAAGCCGGTCGACCGCCAGGCGCCGGTTGCCGCCGCCGTGAAGGTGCATGAGCGCGGCGATCTCGCCGCCGAACCGGCGCGCCGCCTCTTCCGTCCTGGGCCCCACCGCAAAGTGGTAGAAGACCGGCATCGCCCGATACTCGTCGATCGTGGTGAGGCCGGCGGCGAGATAGGGAAGGTTGTCGTAGTCGAAGAGCACGACCGGGCCTTCGAGCGCCACGAAAACGCAGCGCGTCTCGTCGTGCATCGACCAGATCTGCATGTTCGGGCAATCGGTCGCATAGCGCGTGTTGATCGGGTCGAGCAGCAGCATTCCCGCGATGTCGCGCCGCCGCATTTCCGCCCGCAGCCGGCCGAGGCGGTAGTGCCGGACCGTGTCGAGATCGACCGGCGGCGTGCTGAACTCCATCGCTCCGTGCTGGACGGGCGTCGAGGAAGGCCGGCTCACGCCTTCTTTTCCCAGCCGCCGCCGGGCTTCTGCTGCCAGTAAATGACCGTGTGTCCGGCAGCGCGGTAGCGCTTCCAGCGCTCGCGCGCGGCCGCGGTCGCCGCCTCGTCACGCCCGTCGAACATGTCGACGGCGCGCTTGAACCCATCCAGCGCCACGACCTCGGCGCCGCCGACCTGACAGGCGAGGTCGGCGTGGTTGGGGTTCTCCTCGCCGCCGGTGAGGTAGATCGGCTGTTCCGCTTCCCACCCGTCCGCCGCCGTGCCGTGCGGCAGGAAGCTCGCGGGATCGAAGGTCCACAGCGCCCTCGACAATGTCTCGGCCTCGTCCTGGCTGGGCGTGCGGACGAGCACGCGAAACCCGCCCGCGACCGCCTTCTCGAGAAGCCTGGGCAGCGCCTCCGCGACGCTGCCCTTCTGCAGGTGGTAGAAGCCGATCTCGGTCATGTCTCCGCGGTGTCGGCGACGAACCGATCGAGGAGGCGCACGCCGAAGGCGGTGGCACCCTTGGGCACGGTGGCGGAATCCTTGGTGGCCCAGGCCATGCCGGCGATGTCGAGATGCGCCCACTTCGTGTCCTTGACGAAGCGCTGCAGGAACTGCGCCGCGACCACGCTGCCGGCGTCGCGCGAGCCGGAGATGTTCTTGACGTCGGCCGCGTCGGAATCGATGAGCTTGTTGTAGCCGTCGGCCAGCGGCATCCGCCACAGTCTCTCGCCCACCGCGGCGCCCGCCGCCTGAAGCTTCGCCGCCAGCTCGTCGTCGTTCGAGAAAAGCCCCGCCTGCTCATGGCCGAGCGCGATGATGATGGCGCCCGTCAGCGTCGCGAGGTCGATCACGGCCGACGGCTTGAAGCGCTCCTGCACGTAGCTGAGCGCATCGGCCAGCACCAGCCGCCCTTCGGCATCGGTGTTGTTGATCTCGATCGTCTGACCGGACAGAGAGGCGACGATGTCGCCCGGCCGCGTGGCGTTGCCGTCCGGCATGTTCTCCGCCGCGGCGACGATGCCGACCACGTTGGCCTTGGCCTTGCGGCCGGCCAGCGCCTTCAGCGCACCGATCACCGCGCCGGCCCCGGCCATGTCCCACTTCATGTCCTCCATGCCGCCGGCCGGCTTGATCGAGATGCCGCCGGTGTCGAAGGTGATGCCCTTGCCGACGAAGGCGACCGGGGCGGCATCCTTGTCCTTGGCGCCCTGCCAGCGGAGCACGATGAGGCGCGGCGGCCGCGCGCTGCCGCGGCCCACCGCCAGCAGTGCGCCGGCCCCGAGCTTCTGCAGCTTCTTTTCGTCCAGCACCTCGACCTCGACGCCAAGGCTTTCTAGCTCGCGCGCCTGCGCGGCCAGCGTCTCGGGATAGACGACGTTGCCGGGCTCCGACACGAGATCGCGGGTCTCGAAGACGCCGTCGGCGACTGCGTCGAGCGTGGCGAAGGCCTTCTTGGCGGCAGCGGCGGCCGGTCCATGGACCGTGAGCTTCGCCAACGCCGGCTTCTTGTCGGACTCGAGCCGGGTCCGATACTTGTCGAAGCGGTAGCTGCGCAGGCGGCAGCCGAAGGCGACGGCCGCGGCGGCCCGGTCCGCCGCAATCTTCGGCAGATCGAGCCCGTCCAACAGCACCGCGGCCTCGGTCTCGCCGGTCGCGGCGAGCTGGGCATGGACGCCGCCGCCGAGAGCCTCGAGCTGCAGCGCATCGACCGCGTCGAGCTTGCCGAGGCCGGCGAGCAGCACGCGACCTGCCGAAAGGTTCGCCGGCGCCAGAATCGACAGGAACTGGTCCCTCTTGCCGGTAAAGCGGCTGGCCGTCATGGCGCGGGTCAGCGCGCCGCCGGTCTGGCGATCGAGCGCGGCCGCCGGCGCCGTGAGCGTCCGGTCGTCGGCCACCCCCACGACGATGGTTCCGGCCTTGGGAACACCTGGGCCGGCAAAAGCGATCTTCATATCGGTTGCGATCCTTTGTTGTCGTCGTGCGGAACGTACTGCAGCGCCCATCGACCCCAGAAGGTCGATGCGACGAACGCCAGCACGATGCCCAGAAGGACGGCGACGACGCGCCACCACACGAGCTCTCTGATCAGCCAGAATAGAGCGTGAACGTTGTTCACCGCTACCGGATTGAGACCGAGAAGCGGCAGTCCCTGCACGATCCCCTGGCGGAACGCCTCGCTCCACATCAGGAACAGGATGGCAATGACCACGCCGCTGGCGGTCCGATCGGTGCGCCCGAGGGCGAGGAGTCCCGGCAGCACAAGCAGAAAGTCGACGCCGCGGTAATAGATGCTGAAGCCGGTGAAGAAGCAGCCGACGATCAACGCCGCACCCATCGCGAGGTACGGCGCCTCGGGCGCCTCCCAAACGGCGGCAGGCATCCGCATCGCGTAGCGCATCGCCTGGAGCAGCGCGCGCAGGGCGAAGACGAGGCCCAGCACGGCCGGCATCCAGGCGAGAACGGGCGCCAGCGCCGGATGGTCGCGCCCCAGCGGCCCGAGCAGGATCGCCGCGCCTTGCGGCAGGTTCGCCGCCGCGAAGGCATCGGTGAAGCTGAACCCGATCGGCCGGTTGCCGATCGACTGGAAGAGCGTCGCTCCATAGGCGAGACAGAGGAGCAGGAGCACCAGCAAGCAGCAGGCCGCGATCGCGAGGCCGCGGCGGGGCGGCTCGCGCGCCAGCAGCACCAGCCCGGCCAGCGGGTAGAATTTGAGGAGGCCGGCGGAGAGAACGAGCGCGTGGCCGCCGAGGCGCCGCGCCTCCCGGCCGCCGGCGAGCGCGCCGGCGCCGATCATCATGATCAGGATGAGCGCGTCGATATTGGCCCGTTCGAGCGCGTAGGCGCACATGGTCGACAGGCTCGCCAGCACCATCGCCGCCATCGGCCAGCGCCCGCGCACCGGCGGCAGCAGCGCCAGCGAGGCGTAGAAGGCCAGGGCCAGAATCAGCCCGACCGCCATCGTCCAGCCTGCCGTCACACCGGGCGGCATCAGGTCGATCAGGAGAGGCGAATAGTCGTAGACGCGGCCCATCGGGTCGCACGGGTTGGTGGAGTAGATATCGACGCCCCGGCGCGCGCATTCCGCCGAACCCAGCACGTAGCTGGCGTCGAGGAAGGGGACGTCCGTCGGGACGAGGCCGATGATCTGCAGCAGGCCGAGATAGGCCGCCGGCCATGCCGCATGGAGGACGGTCACGGCGAGCACGGCCGCGAGCCCGGCCAGGCTCGGGGCGAAGCGCCGGACGCTCAGCGCGGCCAGACCTGGAGCCGGCCGGCGTGATCGAGCGCGCCGGCCTTGTAGTCGCCGCGCGAGAGGATCCGCTCGACCAGGCAGTAGATGATGATGAACATGTACCGCGAGCCCATCTCGCGAATCTTGAACTTCGACAACCCTTCCTTACGGTTGCGCCAAGTGTTCGGGACGACCGCGTAGGTGAAGCCGCGGATCAGGCATTTGAGCGGCATCTCGACGGTCAGGTTGAAGTGGTGCGCCAGCAGCGGCTGCATCCCGGCAACGGCACGCCGGCTGTAGAGCTTGAAGGCGTTGGTCATGTCATTGTAGCGCAGCAGAAAGAGCGCGCGGATCACCGTGTTGCCCAGCCGGTTCAGCAGGAGCTTGGGCAGCGGATAGTCGATGACCTTGCCCCCGGCGACGAAGCGCGAGCCGAAGACGCAGTCATAGCCTTCGCGATACTTGCGGAAGAACCGCACGACGTCGTCGGCGTCATCGGAACCGTCCGCCATGACGATCGCCACCGCCTCGCCGCGGAACTCGGACAGGCCGCGGCGGATCGCGAAGCCGAACCCGTTGGGCGGCAAGTTGTCGACGACCCGCAGCTCCGGCACCTCGATGGCGAGCTCGGTGAGGACGCGAACCGTATCGTCGCGGCTATTGTCGTTCACCACGAGGATTTCGAAAGCGTAGCCGGCGGCGCGCAGCGCCCTGGCGATCGAGGTTACGGTCCCGGCGATATGGCCCTCCTCGTTATGCGCCGGGATCAGAACGGAGAGCATCCCGTCGATGCCCGACGTCTCCCATTCCGCCAGCGTGCGCACTTCGAAGGGCATTGCCGATTACGCCGTCTGCAGCTGGGACGCGACGCCCTCGATGATGTCGCCCAGCATGCCCTCGAGATCATGCTCGTAGCGCCAGTCGGGGTAGTGCGACTGGAAGCGGCCGACATCGCTGATCCACCAGATGTGGTCGCCGATCCGGCTCGCCTCCTCATAGGTCCAGGCGAAAGGCCTGCCGGTCAGCCGCTCGCACAGCTCGATCGCTTCGAGGACCGAGCAGTTGGCGTGCCGGCCGCCGCCCATGTTGTAGATCTCGCCGCAGCGCGGCTTGACCAGAACGTGCAGGAAGGCGCCTGCCAGGTCGCCCGCGTGGATGTTGTCGCGAACCTGCTTTCCCTTGTAGCCGATAACCGTGTAGGGCGTGCCGGTCACCGCGCAGCGCGCCAGATACGCCAAAAATCCATGGAGCTTGGCGCCGGCATGGTCCGGGCCGGTGATGCAGCCGCAGCGGAAGCTCGCCGTCTTCATCCCGAAATAGCGGCCGTATTCCTGAACCAGCACGTCAGCCGCGACCTTCGAGGCGCCGAAAAGGCTGTGCAGGCAGTCGTCGATGCTCATCGTCTCGTCGATGCCGGCGACCGCCCAGGGATGCGCGGGATCAAGCTCCCACCGCGTGTCGAGCTCGATCAGCGGCAGGCCGTTCGGCCGGTCGCCGTAGACCTTGTTGGTGCTGGTGAAGATGAAGACCGCATCCGGGCAGTGACGCCGCGTCGCCTCGAGCAGATTGAGCGTGCCGACGGCATTGACGGTGAAATCCATCATCGGATCGCGCGCGGCCCAGTCGTGCGACGGCTGGCCGGCCGTGTGCACGACCGTGACGATCGACTTCCCGAGCTCGGCGAACAGCCGCTCGATCGCCTCCTTGTCGCGGATGTCCCCCGACACGTGGCGGTAGCCCGGGACGGTCCGTTGCAGCGCACGGCCGGCGGCGGCGGTGCTGGCGTCCGGGCCGAAGAAAACCGCCCGCATGTCGTTGTCGATGCCGATGACGTCCAGCCCTTCGGCCGCGAACCGGCGGACGGTCTCCGCGCCGACAAGACCGGCGGATCCCGTGACGATGGCCACACTCATTCAGTCGTCTCCCCGCTACCTTGAGGCCGCCATACGACACGAGCAGCGTCGCCATTTCGTAAACAACCGCCCTCCCCGTGGGTGGTACTGCCCTCATTCACGCAAATAAAGCACCAGGCTGGCCGGCAACTCGTGCCGGCTCCAGCCGGCTGGCGGATTGTCGAGCCAGTCGAGGAAGTTCTTGTCCTTGCGCTCCGCTGCGTACTCGACCAAATCCGACGACACGAGCACCGCGTCTGCGTTGCTCGCTTCCAGTTCGGATCTCAACCCCTTCCCCGGCGGTACGCCGAACATGCCGATGCGCGCGCAGGGTTGTCGGAGATAGGCGCACCATCCTTTGCCGATCTCGAACATGCGCGAAATCGGCCTGAGGCCGGCCATCGCGTCGATCGCGGCCAGATTGGGCCGCTGCACCGCGGGCGCCGGCTCGACCGTCGCCGCCAGAATGACGGAGAGTACGGCCGCGGCAGCGGTCTCGCCGTGGCTGGTCCCGCGGACCAGGCGCGCCGCGATGAAGAGGAATGCGCTGAGCAGCAGCACGAGGTAGCGCTCGACGGGATAGACCAACACGACCGCCGCAAGAGCCGGTAGCAAAAACGGAACGAGAAGGGCTAGGTCGCCCGCCAGCCGCCATCGTTCCCCCTCCGCACCCTGCCACCACACCCGCCGTGCAACCCCGACTCCGAAGACGACCAGCCCGGCGGCCGCTGCTCCCTGGAGAATCGACGGCGCGACGCGAAGGCCGCGGGTCATTCCGTAAAGCCGCATGCCCGCGTCCCGGACGTTCTCCAGGATAAAGGGCGCGACCTTCCCCGGATAGAGCCACAGCGCCTGCATCTCCGTCTTGGCCCCCGGCAGGTCCGACGACACGATCGCCTCCCAATCCATTCCGCCCGTATGGGCGGCGGGGTTCCACGCGACCCAACGGCGGGCATAATGCTGGCCGAAAGCAAGGAAATCGCGCTCGGTGCCTGACAGGACGGGGAAGCGGAACGCCAGGCACACGGCGATGCCGATCGCCGCATAGAAGGCAAGGAAGGCCGCTCGACGCGGCATCTCCGCCCTGGCGCCGCCGCCGGTCGCCAAGCCTATGCCATCGGCCGCCACGGCGACTGCGGCAGCCGCCAGGAGGAGATAGAAGGACAGGATGAACTCCGGCCGGATGAAGGTCAGGAGCAGGGCAACGACGGCAAGACCCGCCGCGCGCAGACAGAACTGCCGGTGGAGGAGCGCCAGGGGCGCGGCGAGGCCGAGCACGCCGATCGCCGTGTACATCGCCCGCGCCCCGTACAATTGCCAGTCGCACGTGATGAAAGCTGTGCTGCACAGCACCGCAAACAGCAGATTGCGCGACAGGC
>DATGFU010000375.1:0-2028 GCA_035308865.1 Allostellaceae bacterium
GATTCGGGATGAGGTGCAAACAATGACGACCAGGTCACCACGCGGGAACGTCGTGAAGCTGAAGGCGGGCGAGAAGGTCGCCAAAGCCGACGCCGCCTCCCCGCCCTCCGCCGCCGATGCGGCCGCTCCCGAGGGCGAGGCCAAGCCGGCGCGGCGTCAGCGCGGTCGGCCGCGACTGGGCGACGCGGTCGCACGGGAGTTGCCGCGCGACGAGGAGATCCTGCGGATCGCCGCCAACGTGCTCTACAAGAAAGGCTTCGACGAGGCCCGCCTCGACGACATCGCGCGCGAGGCGGGCATCGTCAAAGGCAGCCTCTACCATTATTTCAGCTCGAAGGAGGAGATCTACGAGCGGCTGGTCAGCAACGTCCGCGGCCGGATCAATTTCGAGGAAGAGGTCAAGGGCAAGGCTCCGGCGGACGACCGCCTGACCCATCTATTGCGGACCAGGCTCGAAACCACCGTAGAGTATCCGCTCGAGATCCTGCTTTTGACCCGTGCCCTCGTTCGCATTCCCGGCCCGGTCGGCGACTGGGCACGGGCCGACCCCAAGCGCTACTTCGTGGCGATCCGCCAGATCATCATCCAGGGCCAGAAAGAGGGCAAGTTCCGCGCCGTCGATCCGGACATCATCGCCTCGGTGATCATCGGCATCCTCGCACATCTGCCGACTTGGTATCGGCTCGGCGGCCGTATCCGGCCCGACGCCCTGGTCGACGAGTTGCTGGACTTCATCATGATGGCGCTCAAGCCGGCCAAGCCGCAGGGCTGAGCTCGCCGTTTATAGTGGACATCGTCACAAAATAAAATAGGCTTCGCTCCCGATCAGGAGGGAAGGCCGATGAGCCAGCTCTATGCCGAGTTCGCGGGCAAGGTCGCCATCGTCAGCGGGGCCGCCTCGGGCATGGGGCGAGCGACCGCGCTGGGCTTTGCCCGGTCCGCCGTCCGGCTGGTGCTGGCGGACATTGCAGCGGAGGGCCTGGAAGCCGTCAGGGACAGGATCATTGCCGATGGCGGCGAGGCCGTCATGCTCGTGGGCGATGTCGGCGACGACGCCTATGCCGCGGCACTGGTGACATCGGCGCTCGATCGCTTCGGCCGGCTGGATTTCGCCTTCAACAACGCCGCCGTTTCGCCGCCGGCCACGCCGCTCGAAGATCACCCACCGGATCTGGCGGAGCGCATCCTGCGCGTCAACCTGGCCGGCGTCTGGTACGCGCTGCGCCATCAGATCCCGGTGATGCGAGCCCAGGGCGGGGGCGCCATCGTCAACACCTCGTCGGTGCTGGGATTGCTCGGCGGCGCGGGCCGCGCCCTCTATACCGCGGCGAAACATGGCGTGCTCGGCCTGACCAAGACCGCGGCGATCGAAAACGCGGCCAAGGGCGTACGCGTCAACGCGATCTGCCCCGGCGCCATCGAGACCGGCATGATGCAGGAGGTCCTGGCGCTGGCGAGGACCGATTCCGCCACCCTCGCCGTGCTCAACCAGAGTCAGCCGATCGGCCGCTGGGGGCAACCGGAGGAGATTGCCAACGTGGCGCTGTTCCTCTGTTCGGACGGCGCCTCGTTCATCGCGGGCCAGGCCATTGCGGTCGATGGCGGGCTCAGCATCCAGTAGCCGGTCAGGGATCGGAGAGCGCGTCGTGCACGGCGGCACGGCCGGCCATGTTGTCGCTCCAGCGCCGCCCGGCGATCAAGCCGCCGTCGATCACCAGATCCCGCCCGGTGATGAAGGTGGACTCATCCGATGCCAGGAACACGACCGCCTCGGCGACATCATCCGGCAGGCCGGTGCGCGGGATCGGCTGGGCGCGCTTCAGCATCCGCCTCATCTTCGTCGCGCTGGCATCCGCGTCGTCGCCCGTGAGACCTGCGCCTCGCCCGAAAATTCCCGTCGCGATGGCCCCCGGAGACACGGTGTTCACGCGCACACCCTGCTCGGCCAGCTCCAGCGCCACGCTCCTCGACAGCTGGACGATGGCGGCCTTCAACCCGGCATAGATATGCGATGTCGTGTAGCCCGCA
>DATGFU010000376.1:0-2153 GCA_035308865.1 Allostellaceae bacterium
ACCGTATAGTTGAGGTAGCCGGGATCGCCGGTGCCGCGCCACGCCTCGCGCCGCGCCTCGGCCTCCGGCGAGCCGCATTCCTTCATGAAGAGGTGCGCGGCATCGTCGACGCTCATCCCGCGTGTGTGCATCTCGATCGAGGCGATGAAGCGGCAGTCGCGCAGCAGCGCCTCCTCCGCCTGGCCGACCGCCAGCTTCGGATCGCCGCCGCCGAGGCCTTGCTCGATCACCATCTGCTCCGTGTAGTGCGCCCAGCCTTCCGTGGTCGATTGAGTATGCGCCAGCACCCGCACCTCCGACCATTCGGGATGGGCCCGGCGGGTCAGGTACTGCATGAAGTGGCCTGGCCAGACCTCATGAGCCGAGATGATCTGGAACCCGGAGTAATCATAAGCCCGCAGATAATCATCCAGCTTCTCGGGCGAGAGGCCGGCATCGGGCGGCGTGACGTAGTAGAAGGCCTGCGTCGCGTGAGTCTCGAACGGGCCGGGCCAATCCATCGCCGCCGCCGTCGTCGCCCGCATGAAGCCCGGCGTCTCCTCGACCTTCGGCAGGAGGTCGCCCGGGATGGTCAGCAGCTTATGATCGACGATGAACTGGCGGAGCCCGGCCAGCTCGTCGCGCGCGGTGGGGATCAGCGCCTCGGCGGTGGGGTGCTGCGAGCGTATGGACTTCCGCACGTCCTCGACCGAGGCATTCGGGTCGATCTTGTGGGCGGCCGTTGCGAGCGACGCCCGGTCCTTCGCCAGCTGCGCCCGCGCGATCTCCAGCAGGCGATCGGGCGGCGTATCGACCATCTCCTTCAGCGCGAGGCGCCGTGCGTACACCTCCGTGCCGAGCGCAAACTTTCCATCGGCCTTGGCGAGAAGGTCGTGGTCGAGCCAGGTGCGGTAGGATTCGAGCGCGGCGATCGCCTGGTCGTTCACCGTCTTGAACTCGGCCTGCACCGCCGGATCGGCGATGCCGGTGAACTCCGCGGGCACGCCGGTCCGGAAGAAGGCGAGGGAGCCGGCGACATTGCGGCTGGCGATCTCGACGAAGATCTTCGGCGGATGCTCGATATTGGCGCGGCCCTGGGCGAGCAGCGCCGGAATCAGCTTCTCGCGCGCGATCACCGAGCGCAGCCGCTCGGCCGGCGGCGCGAAATCGCGATGGACCAGCGTGTAGATCGCACCCGTCGCCGCCGACCCGTAGCGCCACGGGTCGACGCGCCAGTAGCGGATGGTCTCAAGGTCGAGGAGATCGCCCTCGATCTCGCTGATCAGGACCTCGTGATCGTCGCGATCCGAGTCCGACAGCGTCGCGGGATCGATCTGCTGGAATGTCGACAGCGCGGCGTGCAGCCGGGCGATCTCGGCTGCGTAGCCCGCGGCGCTGAGGTCGTCGACCGCCGCGTCGTAGTCATGGATGCCGACGCGGGTCGCGGTGATCGGGCTCGCCCGGAACTCGTCGGCGTAGAACTTGGACGCCAGGTCCTTGAACGACGCCGTCTCCGCCAGGGCGCCATCGGCGACGCCGCTCGCCACGAGAACTCCAAGAACCGCCGATATTGCCCTATCTGCGCGCATGATCACTCCACGGCCGCCGATTGAGACTATCGCCCAACCGTATTGCGCCGTCGAGAGCGGGCGCCTCACGCAACGAGGCGAATGACCGTCGCGCGCAGCAAGGTTCGGTCGGCGGCGGGGCCGA
Organism: Allostellaceae bacterium; assembly: GCA_035308865.1. GTDB lineage: Bacteria > Pseudomonadota > Alphaproteobacteria > ATCC43930 > CGMCC-115725 > DATGFU01. Next base: position 1,693 of record DATGFU010000376.1, read on the forward strand.
CGAGGATCTCGAACTCGCCGGGCTCCAGCAGCGGCGGGAAATCCGGCGGGGTGCCGGGAAAGGCGAGCGCGGCGGCGGGGAGCTCGAAGCGGGCGATTTCCGACTCACCGGGCCCAAGAGCAATCCGCGTGAAGCCGCGCAGCTCGAGCACCGGCCGTGCGACCGAGGCCACGCGATCGCGGATGAAGAGGAACGCGACCGTCTCGCCCGGCCGTTCGCCCTCGTTGACGATGTCGATCTCGACTCGGATCATGTCGTCCGGAGTCGCGTCCACCGGCGTTGCGCGGATGTCGCCCCAGGCGAAGCGCGTGGTGCCCAGCCCGTGTCCAAACGGGAAAAGCGGCTCGGCCGGCTGGTCGATGTAGCGGGAGGAGAAATGGGGGTCACTGCCGGTCGGCCGTCCGGTCGGGCGCTGGGCATAGAAGATCGGCACCTGCCCCGGCTCTTCCGGCCAGGACACG
>DATGFU010000377.1:0-2561 GCA_035308865.1 Allostellaceae bacterium
TCGGGCTATTCTTCCTGGTCGTATTCACTGTCGCCTGGGCGCTGGCCAAGCGCCCGACGCTCCGCATCGCCTTTCTGACCGCCGCGAGCTACGTCTTCTACGCATTCTGGGACTGGCGGTTCTGCGGGCTCCTGTTCGGCAGCTCTGCGGTCAATTTTCTGTTCGGGCAGCTGGTCCACCGGGCGCGGGATCCCGGCCGGCGGAAATTCCTGACCGGGGTCGCGGTCGCGATCAATCTCGCCGTGCTCGGCTACTTCAAATACTGCAACTTCTTCATCTCGACGGCGAACGGGCTCCTGGAGGCGGCCGGCAGCCGGCGGGAGCTGGACTATCTCGGCATCATCCTGCCGGTGGGGATCTCGTTCTTCACCTTCCATGGCATTTCCTACGTGGTCGATCTCTACCGCGGCAAGCTGGAGCGCCCGGCCAGCTTCCTCAACATGCTGCTCTACATCTCGTTTTTCCCGCAGCTGGTGGCCGGGCCGATCGTCCGTGCGGCGCATTTCCTGCCGCAGCTGGCGACCCGGCCCGATCCCGACGACATCCGGGCCACCCGCGCCTGGCTGCTGATCCTCGGCGGACTCTTCAAGAAGGTGGTGATCGCGAACTACCTCGCGACCGACCTCGTCGACGACGTGTTCTTCGACCCGACGCGCTATGGCGCGCTCGATCTGCTGCTCGCGACCTACGGCTACGCCGCGCAGATCTACTGCGACTTCAGCGCCTATACCGACATCGCGATCGGCGTGGCGGCATTGCTCGGCTACCGCTTCCCGGAGAATTTCGACCAGCCCTACCGGGCGCTCGGCCTCCGCGACTTCTGGACCCGCTGGCACATCTCGCTGTCATCGTGGCTCCGGGACTATCTCTACATCCCGCTCGGCGGCAACGAGGGCGGGCGGCGGTACCTCAACCTCATGATCACGATGCTGCTGGGCGGGCTGTGGCACGGCGCCGCCTGGAACTTCGTGATCTGGGGCGGGCTCCACGGCGCGTTGCTGGTCGGCGAGCACCTGCTGTGGCCGGATCGCAAGACGCTGCCGTCCTGGCCTTGGTGGAAGCGCGCGCTCGGGATCGTCGTCACCTTCCATCTCGTCTGCCTGACCTGGATCTTCTTCCGCTCGCCCGACCTCGATCACGCGCTCAGCTATCTCGCCGGCTTCTCCGCCCTCTCCCAGGCGCCGGCCGCCGCCTCGCCCTTCGTGTTGACGCTGCTGGCGCTGGGCATGCTGCTGCATTTCCTGCCGCGCGACCGGATCGCCCGGCTCGAGGTCTTGGCGGCGCGGATCCCGATGCCGCTCCAGGGTGCGCTGGTCGGCGCCGGGATCGTCGCGATCGACGCGCTGGGGCCGTCCGGCGTCGCGCCCTTCATCTATTTCCAGTTCTGACGGCCGATGAGCGCGCGCCCCTTCCCCTACAAGGCGCCGACGGAGGCGATTGAGGGCGCGGCGCCGGCGAGTCTCCGGCGTGTGTCCTACGGGATTGCGGTTGCGGCGCTCGTGGCTCTGCTGCTCGGCTCGAAACCGTTGCTGACCTGGATCAACGAGCTGCCGATCGGGCCCGTTTCCGATCTGATGCTTTCGGCGGCCCAGGCCTGGGACGATACCGCGGAGGCCGTTGGCCTGACCTGGTTCGGCGACACGATCCGCGATCGCCGAAAGCAGTTCGAAGGAGAACGCTGAGCCGCCCGAAGCCGGCATGCCTACTTGGGCTGCCGCGTCTCTACGACGTCCGGCAGTGTCGCGACCCGTGCGCCGCCATCCTCGATGAGGAGCCGAAAGCGATCGGTCTCGGGACGGAACAGCATGCCTTGGACGGTCGGCAGGACATGGAAGCTGTCGTGGTCCTCGTTCTGCGCGAAATGGACCTCGGCGGTCCGGACCGGCACTGCCAATAGGATCTCGCCGGAATCAGGGTCGACGATCGTCACGGGCTGACCGGGCTTCTTGGTCGCGAAAAGCCCGCCGGTGGCCTCGAGCGCGTGCCCCTGCGGATGCGTGTCGGCCTGCTGCCACGGCCCGGCGCGCCGCACGTCGAGCAGCCACGCATTGCCGGCGCGGCCGGCAACGAGAACCGAATCGGCGGGGATTGCGACATGGAGCACGGTCGCGAGGCCGTTCTTCGACTGCACGAGCACCGGAAGACCGGCGGCCTTTGCCGAGGCCCGCGGATTGAACCTGATCTCCTCGGGACGGTCGAAGACCACCCAGGCCGTCTCGCGGAGCTTGAACATCGCCGCCTTGACCGAATCGTCCCACTCGAACCGCAGGGAGAACCCGTCGCCGAGCGACGAGCCGCTCACCTTGAGCTGGCCGTCGGCGGTCTGGGCCAGCATCTGCGGCTCGTCATCCTCCGCCGTCTCCGGCGGCGGCAGAACCACGGCGGTCTGAACCGGCGGCGGTGGCGGTGGCGGCGGGGCCGGCGGCGCGGCGAGAGGCTCCGACGGCTTCGCCACCGTCTCCGTCGGCTTGGTCGTCTGCCGGGGCGGCGGAGCCGGTTTTCGCGGCGGGGTCGGCACCGGCTCGACCGGCGGCGGAGGCTCGACTGAAGCGGTCTGCTCC
>DATGFU010000378.1:0-1789 GCA_035308865.1 Allostellaceae bacterium
ACGCCGGCTTCGTGCTGCAGATCGACGACCCGTCGATCTCCGACGGCTGGGGGATCGCGCCGCCGGAGGTGACGATGGACGCCTACCTCGAGGGCGTCAGGCTGAGCCTCGAGGCCGCCAACCACGCGCTGCAAGGGATCCCCGAGGACCGCGTCCGCTACCACGTCTGCTTCGGCAGCTGGCACGTGCCGCATCTCTCGGACGCGCCGCTGTCGGAGATCGTCGACCTGATCCTGCAGGTTCGCGCCCAGGCCTATTCGATCGAGGCGGCCAATCCGCGCCACGAGCACGAGTGGCGCGTCTGGGAAGAGGTCAAGCTGCCCGAAGGCAAGATCCTGATCCCCGGCGTCATCACCCATCACATTGTCACGGTCGAGCATCCGCGCGTGGTGGCGGATCGGATCGTCCGCTTCGCCCATATCGTCGGCCGCGAGAACGTGATCGCCGGGACCGATTGCGGCTTCGCCCAGTCCGAATCGGTGCGGCGCGTGCATCCCTCCGTCATGTGGGCGAAGTTCGAGGCCCTGGTCGAGGGCGCCCGGCTGGCGAGCAGCGAGCTCTGGCCGCGCTAGCCGAACCCGCGTTGATCCAGATCTGACAGGCTTGCCAGCACCAGTGCGACCCCTCCCCCATCCCCCTCCCGCAAGGGGAGGGGGAACAAAGTGGCGTGCATTCTCCCCCTCCCCTCGCGGGAGGGGGACGGGGGGAGGGGGCCGACGCTCTCGGGAATTATGATCCGCGCAAACGCCGGAGCGGCCGAGACCGATCTCGCCGTCCAGCGGCGCCGGGTCGTTCTGTCGGGCGTCGTCGGGACGACGCTCGAATGGTTCGATTTCCTGCTTTACGGGCTGATCGCGCCGGCGGCGTTCGATCGGCTGTTCTTCCCCGACTGGTCCGCCGGCGCCGCCAACGTCGTCGTGCTGTCGATCTACGCGGCCGGCTACGCCGCGCGGCCGCTCGGCGCCCTGGTCTTCGGCCATTTCGGCGACCGCATCGGGCGGAAGCCGATGCTCTACATCAGCCTGGCGATGATGGGCGGGGCCACGGCGCTGATGGGCGTGCTGCCGCCCTATGGCACGGTCGGCCCGGTCGCCGGATTCCTGCTGCTGACCCTGCGGGCGCTTCAGGGCTTCGCGCTCGGCGGCGAGGTCACGGGCGCCGTGATCCTCGCCTCCGAGAACGGCCCCGCCGGCCGTCGCGGCGCCTTCACCTCGCTCGTCCAGATCGGTGGTGCGCTGGGAACGGTGGCGGCGTCGCTGGCCGCCACGCTGGTTGCCCACTTGCCCGACGAGGCGTTCCTCTCCTGGGGCTGGCGCCTCCCCTTCCTGTCGAGCGCCGTGCTCGTGCTCCTGGGTCTTTACGTCCGCCGGCATGTCGCCGAATCGCCGGTCTTCACGGCGGCGATGTCGGCGCGCGCGCCCGAGCCCGTGCCGGTGGCGGCGCTGCTCCGCCGCGAGCTGCGGCCGACCGTGGTCATCTGCCTCGTCCAGATCACGCAGTCGAGCATGCTGGCGATCTTCACGGTGTTCGCGCTGGTCTACGGGATCGGCCAGGGTCACGTGGCGCGCGCCGATCTCCTCGACGGCATCCTCATCGGCAATGCGCTGGGCGCCGTCGCGATGCCCGCCTTCGGCCAACTCTCGGACCGGCTCGGCCGGCGGCCGCTGATCATCTTCTCGCTGACGCTGGCCGTGATCTATGCCGCGCTCGTTCTCTTCCCGCTCCTCGGGACCGCCCGGGCGATGGTGGTCACGCTGGTGATGGCGATCCCGCCCGCGGTCATCCAGCC
>DATGFU010000379.1:0-16580 GCA_035308865.1 Allostellaceae bacterium
CGGCCTTCACCGCGGGATCGAAGCCGCCTTCGAGCTCGACCGTGCCGATCCCAGCGGAGGGTTCGCCCGTCACCTCGGCCGAGCCTGAGTGATACCAGCGGGCCGCATCGCCGGCCTCCTGCACGTTCATCCCGAAATCGATGATGTTGGTCAGCACCTGGATATGGCCTTGCGGCTGCATGTCGCCGCCCATCAGGCCGAAGGCCATGAAGGGCGCGCCGTCCTTCATCACGAAGGCCGGGATGATGGTGTGGAAGGGCCGCTTGCCGGGCGCGTAGGCATTGGCCGCCGCCTTGTCGAGCGAGAACAGCTCGCCGCGGTCCTGGAACATGAAGCCGAGATGATCGGCCACCAGCCCCGACCCCATCCCGCGATAGTTGGACTGGATGAGCGACACCATCATCCCGTCCCTGTCGGCAGTGCAGAGATAAGTGGTGTCGCCCTGCCCCAGCCCGGGATCGCCCGGGCCGATCGAGGGATTGGCGTGCGCGAGGTCGATCAGCTTGCGCCGCTTGTCGGCGTAAGAAGGCGACAGCAGTCCATCCATCGGCACCGAGACGAATTCGGGGTCGGCGTACCATTTCGCCAGATCCTCGAAGACCAGACGCTTCGCCTCCAGCATCGCGGTGACCGCATCGGCCGAGCCGGCGCCCATGGTTCTGAGGTTGAAGCCCTTCAGGATCTGCAGCATCTGCAGCACGGCCGCGCCCTGGCCGTTGGGCGGCAGCTCGTAGACCTGGTAGCCGCGGTAGTCGACGCCGAGCGGCGTCACCCATTCGCCGTGATGCCCGGCGAAATCCTCGTAGCGCAGGTCGCCGCCGATCCGCTTGAAATAGGCGTCGATGGCGCGGGCGATGTCGCCCTTGTAGAAGGCGTCGCGGCCGCCCGCGGCGATGGTCGAGAGGGTGCGGGCGAGATCGGGATTGCGGAAGACGTCGCCTTCGGCCGGCACGCGGCCGTCGATCAGGTAGGTGGCGCGGGCGTTGTCGAGCTCCTCGATCGTCGCCTTCTCGCGCTCGAAGGCGTCCATGTTGTGCCGCCAGTAGATAGCGATCAGTTGCGACACCGGGAACCCGTCCCGCGCATAGGCCATGGCCGGGGCGAGATCGTCGGCGATCTTGAGCCGGCCGAACTTCTCATGGAGCGCGAACCACCCGTCGACCGTGCCCGGCACGGTGACCGACAGCGATCCGACAGCGGGGATATGCGCCGCGTAGGGCTTGCCGGTCTTGGCGTCGACCGCCCTGACCTCGGCGATCATCCGCTCCAGGTCGCGCCCCTTCGCCGAGCGGCCGGAACCGTTGTAGCCGTAGAGCTTGCCGGTTTTCGGATCCCAGACGATCGCGAAGAGGTCGCCGCCGATGCCGTTCGAGACCGGCTCCATCAGCCCCAGCGCGGCGTTGGCGGCGATCGCCGCATCCACCGCGCTGCCGCCCCGCTTCAGGATGTCGATCGCGACCTGCGTCGCCAGCGGCTGCGCCGTCGCCGCCATGCCGTGCTGCGCCAGCACCGGCGACCGGGTCGCCCATTCCGTACCGGAATAGCGGTCGCCACGCCCGAGATCACCATAGGAGACGGTCGCGGTGATGCTCATCGCCATGATGGAGACTGCTCCGGCCAGGAAAGACATGCGCATCGCCGCGCCTCGCGGGATCGGGGTTGGCGACGGTGGGTGCGTCGCGACGGCGGAGGCTAGCCGAATTAGCGCCTGTTGTCGTCATGGCCGGGCTTGTCCCGGCCATCCACGTCGGGCCGATGCGCGGCTGAACGACGTGGATACCCGGCACAAGGCCGGGCATGACGAATGGTAGCGGTGCTGGCGCACGGAGCCGGCTTACTCTGCCTCAGTCGTTCCACCGCGCCCGCACCGTGAGCTTCGCCTCCGGCCCTTCGCCGTCGACGGCGATGCTGCCGCCGGCACCTTCCACGAGCGCGAGGCCGGCGGCGACGTCCCACCAGCGGATGCCGCTCTCCTCGTAGGCGTCGAACCGCCCGGCGGCGACCCAGGCGAGCGACAGCGCGGCGGAGCCGATCATGCGGATCTTGCGCCACTCCCGCGCCCGCTCGACGACGCGCGCCATGCCCTCGGGCGAGAAGCCGCCGCCTACGGGGAAGCCGGTCGAGACAATGTCGGCGGCAGGCGGGTGCGCCGGCAGCGCCTCGCCGTTGAGCTCCAGCCCGAGCCCGGCGCCGCCCCAGAACATCTCGCCGCGGTTGAAGTCGAAGATCGCGCCGGCGAGCGGCCGCAGGCCGATGCAGAGCCCGACCGAAGTGCAGCAGAGCGGCACCCCACGGTTGAAGTTGAAGCTGCCGTCGAGCGGATCGACCGCCCAGTAGGGCACGCCTTCGCCGGGCACGGGGCCGATCCAGCCAGCCTCCTCGCTGAGGATCGGAAATCTCGAGCGTGCCTGCAACGCGGCGACGATGAGCGCCTCGGACTGCCGGTCCTCGGCGAGCTTGATGTCGCGGCCCTGCTGAGAGCGCGGCGCCGCGCGGTCGGAAGAGCGCAGGAGATCGCGGCTGGCGGCGGCCGCAGCGGTCGCGATCTCGCGGATCTCGGCGAAATCGAGCGCCGCCACGGCGTCAGCTCACCGGACACTCGGCGCGGCCGACGATCATGGTGATGACCGTGGTCAGCCAGATCGCATGGACGCACTCGACGACGTTGTAGGCCTTGGACTCGAGCCAGAAATCGATATCGGCCAGGCGCCGCAGCTTGTTGTCCGGGGCGCTGCCGGTGAAGGCGACGACCGGGAGCGCGCGGCTCTTCGCATATTCGGCGGCGCGGACGATGTTGGGCGAGTTGCCGCTGACCGAGATCAGCACCACCGCGTCGCCCGGATCGGCCGACTGCTCGATCGCGCGCGCCACCCAGTGCTCGAACCCGTAATCGTTGGCGAAGGCGGTGATCAGGTTCGGCTCGTTGAAGTCGATCGCCCGCACGCCGGCTTGTTTCTGGAAATCCACCCGGCCATGCGAGGCGAGCGACGCGCTGGCGCCGTTGCCGGCGAGGATCAGCTTGCGGCCGGCGGCCCGCACGTCGAGCGCCAGGTCGTGGAACGCCCGCAGCGGCTTCCGGACGTCCGGTGCGAAGGCGGGCTGGAAGCGGGCGTTATAGGTGTCGAGCCAGCGGTCCCAGCCGGCGCCGGGATCGCCCATATCGGCCGGTTCAGTCATCGTGGGGCGCCAGCAGGTCGGAGTGCAGCCGCTCGCCGTGATGCCGCTTCTCGCGATATATACGGTCGATCAGCTCCATCACCGCCAGCGCCTGCGAGGAGGAGCCGCAGGTCACCGGCGCCCCGGTCTCGATGCCGTCGAGGAAGAGCCGCGCCTCGCGCTGCCATGACGTGTCCACCTTGAAATGCAGCCGCTCCTCGTCGTCGAAGGTGGCGGCCGGCGCCGAGGTGCGGTTCCTGGCCACGGTCAGCACCTCCTCGCCATAGGTGTTCGACGAGGTCTTGAGCCCGTTCAGCACGAGATAGCCGCGCTCGAGGAACACCTCCAGCGAAAACAGGTGCCGCCACTGGGTCATGGTCGAGTGGAACGAGACGGCGAGGCCGGTCCGGCTGTTGCGCAGCTGGGCGAAGACGTTGTCCTCGATGCCGGGGATCTTCCAGTAGAGGCTCGACACCATGGCCTGCACCTCGTCGAAGGGCGCGCCGGCGAGGTAGAGGAAGAGGTCGAGCATGTGGATGCCCTGATCCATCAGGATGCCGCCGCCGGCCTTCGCCTTGTCGGCCCGCCAGGTCTCCAGATACGCGGCATCCACGCTCTTGCCGTAGCGGCCGCGCATCCACAGGATCGGGCCGTAAGTTCCGCTCTCCACGATCGACTTCATCCGGACGATCGCCTCGTGCTGGCGATGGTTGAAGCCGTACATCAGCACGCGGCCGCTCGCCCGCTCGGCCGCGATGATCTCGCGCATCTCGGCCGCGGTGAAGCAGGGCGGCTTCTCGCAGAACACATGCTTGCCCTGGGCCAGCGCCGCCATAGTGACCGGCTTGTTGAGGTGGTTGGGCAGGCAGACGACCACCGCGTCGATCGCGGGGTCACCGATAAGGGCGTCGAGCGACGGCGCGCGGCGGAAGCCGGCTTCCGGCTCCGCGGCCACATCGCAGACGCAGGCGATCTCCGCCCCTTCCGCCCGCAGCGCCGCCGCCCGGATCCGCCCCATCTTGCCGAACCCGGCGATGCCGATGCGCGTGGTCATGCTGAGCCCTTCTCAAACCGTCATGGCCGGGCTCGTCCCACGGCTGTCCGGTTCGCTCGCGACGCATTGTGATAATAGATATACATGACGCCGATGAACGCTTTGGTCGTCATGGCCGGACCTGTTCCGGCCATCCACGTCGAGCCGCCGTGCTGCTGAACGACGTGGATGCCCGGGACAAGCCCGGGCATGACGATAAATAGGCGTATGAAATCCAGACTGAACAACCGATTTCATCGAACCGGACAGCCGTGGCCTTGTGCCGGGCATGACGATGGAAGGTGTGCCTGTCGCGTCCGACGGCATCAGCCCGTAGGCCCATGCGCCAAGTCCCACAGGGCGTCGGCGATGTCGAAATCCTCCTGCGTCTTGATGACGTGGCCGGCGAGGCGGCCGATGGGATGCACGGCCAGCCGCCCCGCATAGGTCGCGCAATCGCCGCGCTCGGCGGCGGCAAGATAAGCTTCACGGCGCCAGGCGGTGACCGACCAGGCGACCCGCTGGACCGGCGGCAGATCCTGCGAGTTGGTCTTGCGGGTCAGGCTGAAATTGACCGGCTCGCCGCGGCAGAGGTGCTCGAGGCTCTCCTCCACCACGCTCAGCGTCACATCGACGCCCGATTCGACCGCGGCCGCCACGAAGCGCTTGAGCTCGGGCGCCGTGAGCAGCGGCGCGATCGAATGCACCTGGACGACGAGGTCGCATTGATGCGCGCGCAGGAACTCGGCGACGAACTCCTCGCTGGTTGCCGTGTCCGAGGCGAGCGCCGGCGGGCGGGGGTGGAAGCAGACGCCCTCGCGCTCCGCCACCAAGGCAAAATGGGGATGGTCGGCGTTGATCCAGATCTCGTCAAAGACGCCGGCCGCCACGCATTTCCGCGCCGCATGCGCGATCAGCGGGGCGCCGCGGATCTCGAGAAGGTTCTTCCGCGCGAGACGTTGGCTGCCCATCCGGGCGGGTATCATCGCAAGCACGCGCATCGGTTTGAACCTAACAGCCGAATCGCGCCGATCAAGCTAGCGCATGCGATGGCGCAATAGTTGCGCTTCAAGGCACTAGCTTGGCACGATTTAGCAGCTGGAACTTGAACCTCCTACGACTGCGTGAGCGTCGCCAGAATTGGTTGAGTGTGACTGCGCGTGACAGGCTTTTGGGTTCAGCATATTTACCATAATACCAAACGCGGCTATGGCCACAAACAATGAAATCAATAAAACTCTGACGAATGCACTCGGCGTCCTCAATATCTCCCGATAACCTAGTTTTCTGATATACGCAGATATTAGCTCGAGCTCCGGATGTGGCAGTAGGTCTCTGGAGCCTAGCCAATATCTTGAACTGTCACCAAATGGTTCGAAGAGATAGAATTCGACATTGTTCAGCGAGAAAGTGAAGAACTCGTCGGCTTCCTTGACTTGCTCCTGATAGAGTGGGCTTGGCAAGATGCCCGGCATCCGGCGGAGGATAGCCTCGGTGGCATCGCGCCCGAGAACGCTACTCATCTCGAACGCAAACGCCTGACCACCCTTCTTTAGCTCGTGTACACGCACGACCGCACCTCGCGATCTCGGTTATCGGAGATATTCCGGCACCAGCGCCAGCGGGTCGTCGGCCGTCTCCAGCCCTTCGATGGCGGCGCGGCCCATGGCGAGGCGGGCCTCGTCGGTGCTCGCGGCCATGTGGGGCGTGGCGATGACGTTGGCGAGGCGTGCCAGCCGGCGATCGACCGGCGGCTCGACCGCGAACACGTCGATCGCCGCCGCGGCGAGGCGCTTACCGACCAAGGCCTCGTAGAGCGCCGCCTCGTCGACGATGCCGCCGCGCGCGGTGTTGATCAGCACAGCGTCCGGCCGGACAAGGCGCAGCGCCTCGGCATCGATCATCTGCCGGGTCGCCGGCGTCGCGGGCACGTGCAGCGTGACCACCTCGGCCCGGCGCAGCAGCGTCGAGAGGTCGACCGGCTCGGCGCCGACCCTGGCGCAGAAATCGCGCAAATCGCGGATGTCGTGGACCAGCAGCCGGCAGCCGAAGGGCTGCAGCAGCCGCACCAGCTCCGAGCCGACGAAACCGCAGCCGACAATGCCGACGGTGCGCCCCGACAATTGCCGGCCAAGCAGCTGCCGGAACCCGTCGCCGCGGAGCTGCAGCGCGCCCTCGCCGATCCGGCGCAGCGCCGCGATGATCAGCGCCAGCGTGAATTCGGCGACCGCCAGCCGGTTGACCCCGCCGGTCCAGCCGACCCGCACCCCCCGCTCGGCGCAGGCCTGGAGATCGATGTTGTCGCAGCCGACGCCGTATTTCGAGATGATCCGGAGCCCGGGAAGCTGCGCCAGCAGCGCCCGGTCGATCCGCTCCAGCGCCACGATCGCCCGTTCGCGACCCTGCAGGAACTCGACCAGCGCGGCGCCGGCGAGCGTTGCGTCGCTGTCGTTGAACCGGATGTCGGACCACCGCGCCTGGAGCTCCGCCCGCAGCACCTCGTGGCGGGAGAAGGTGCGGGAGAGGACTGCGATGGGGGTGGGGTTCATCGGAAAGAGGCCCCCTCCCCCTGACCCCCTGCCGCAAGGGGAGGGGGAATGACGCGTTCCCCCTCCCCTTGCGGGAGGGGGTTGGGGGAGGGGTTGTTGCTAGGAATCATTCTACCCAATCCAGCGCCTTCCCCACCGCCTTCTGCCAGCTCGCATAGAGCGCCGCCCGGCGCGGCTCGGGCATCGCGGGGTCCCAGCGCCGCGCCACCTGCCAGTTTGCCACGAGGTCGTCGGTGCCCTGCCAGTAGCCGACCGCGAGTCCGGCGGCGTAGGCGGCGCCGAGCGCGGTCGTCTCGGCGACTTGCGGCCGCACGACGGGGACGCCCAGCATGTCGGCCTGGAACTGCATGAGGAGATCGTTCGCCACCATGCCGCCGTCCGCGCGGAGCGTCGCCAGCGCGATGCCGGAATCGCGCTCCATCGCCGCCACGACGTCGCGCGTCTGGTAGGCGGTGGCCTCCAGCGCGGCGCGGGCGATGTGGCCGCGCCCGGCAAACCGGGTGAGACCGGCGATCACGCCGCGCGCGCCCGCCTGCCAATAGGGCGCGTAAAGCCCGGAAAAGGCCGGCACGATATAGACGTCGCCATTGTCCTCGACCGAGGCGGCCAGCGTCTCGCTCTCGGCGCTCGAGGCGATCAGGCCGAGATTGTCGCGCAGCCACTGCACCAGCGCGCCGGCGATCGCGACCGAGCCTTCGAGCGCGTAGCAGGCCGGCGCTTCGCCCAGCCGGTACGCCACGGTCGTGAGCAGCCCGTGGTTCGAGGCGACCGGCCGCTCGCCGGTGTTCATCAGCAGGAAGCAGCCGGTGCCGTAGGTGTTCTTGGCCTCGCCCGGACGCAGGCAGGCCTGGCCCATCAGCGCCGCCTGCTGGTCGCCGAGGATGCCGGCAACTTTCACGCCGGCCAGCTCGTCTCGCGCCTCGCCGTAGATCTCGCTGGACGACCGGATCTCCGGCAGCACGGCGGCCGGCACGCCGAAGGCGGCCAGCAGCGCCGGATCCCAGGCGAGCGTGTCCAGCCGCATCAGCTGGGTGCGGCTGGCATTGGTGACGTCGGTCAGGTGCCGCCCGCCCGTCAGGTTCCACAGCAGCCAGGTGTCGACCGTGCCGAAGAGCGCGTCGCCGGCCTCCGCCCGGGCGCGGGCGCCGGGCACGGTGTCCAGCAGAAATTTGAGCTTGAGCGCGCTGAAATAGCTGGCGAGCGGCAGGCCGGTGGCGGCGCGGAAGCGGTCCTTGCCGCCCTCGGCTGCGTATTCGGCGACGAGGGAATCGACGCGCGTATCCTGCCAGACGATGGCGTTGTGGAGCGGCTCGCCCGTCCGGCGGTCCCACAGCAGCGTCGTCTCGCGCTGGTTGGTGACGCCGATCGCGGCAAGATCGCGGGGCTCGAGCCAGGCGCCGGCGAGTGCGTTGGCGATCACGGCCCGGGTGTTGCGCCAGATCTCCAGCGGATCGTGCTCGACCCAGCCTGGCTTCGGATAGATCTGGCGATGCTCGCGCTGGGAAGAGGCGACGATCGAGCCCTGGCGGTCGAAGACGATGAAGCGCGTGCTGGTCGTGCCCTGGTCGATGGCGCCGACGAACCGACTCATCTCGCGGCTCCGAGATAGGCGTCGAGCCGCGCCGCCGTATCCGCCGGCACGTGCAGCCCGAGCTTGGAGCGGCGCCACAAGATGTCCTCGGCCGTCCGCGCCCATTCGTGGCGGAGGAGATGGTCGACCTCGCCTGCGAAGAGCCCGCCGCCGAAATCCTCGCCGAGATCGCCGATCGACATCGTTCCACCGAGAATCCGCTCGATCCGCGTACCGTAGGCCGCGGCGAGCCGGCGCGCCATCCCGGCCGGCAGGAACGGCCAGCGCCGCTCGGCCTCGCGCGCGAGGGACTCGGGATCGCCGCCGGGCAGGTCGCCGCCGGGGAGCGTGGCGCGGGCAGTCCACGGCGTTCCCGTGCGGCCGAGCAGCGGCAGAAGCCGCTCCAGCGCATGCTCGGCGAGACGGCGATAGGTCGTGATCTTGCCGCCATAGACCGACAGGACCGGCGCCTCCACGCCATCGACCCGCAGCGCGTAGTCGCGCGTCACCGCTGCCGCCTCGCCGGCCGCATCGTCATGAAGCGGCCGGATGCCGGCGTAGCTCCAGACGATGTCTGCGGGCGCGGGCGCGATCCGGAACCAGCAGCCAAGACTGGCGCAGAGATACGCGATCTCTGCCGGGTCGATCGCGACGGCTCCCGGCCCGGCCGCAAACGGCACGTCGGTCGTGCCGACGAGCGTGAACCGCCCCTCGTACGGAATCGCGAAGACGATCCGCCGGTCGGCGTTCTGCAGGAGGTAGGCATGGTCGCCGTCGTAGAGGCGCGGCACGACGATGTGGCTGCCCTTGACCAGCCTGACCTCGTTCGCCCCGCCGATCCCGAGCGAGCCGTGCAGCACCCGGTCGACCCAGGGGCCGGCCGCGTTCACGATCGCCCTTGCGACGACCTCCTGAATCCCTGCAACCCCGCCGAGCCGGGCGTGCCACAGGGTCCCGTCGCGGCGCGCCTCGACGAACGCCGTGCGTGTGAGGATCGTGGCGCCGCGCTCCGCCGCATCGATGGCGTTCGCGACGACCAGCCGGCTGTCGTCGACGCGGCAATCGGCATAGACGAAGCCGCGCCGGATCTCCGGGCGCAGCGGCTGCCCCAGCGCGGCATCGGGAAACCGCACGGCGAAGGACCCTTCCAGCCGGCTCCGGCGCCCGAGATGGTCGTAGAGGAAGAGCCCGAGCCGGATGAGCCAGCCCGGCCGCAATCCCGGCCCTTGCGGCAGCACGAATCGCAGCGGCCGGATGAGATGCGGCGCCGCCGCCAGCAGCACCTCGCGCTCGGTCAGCCCCTCGCGGACCAGGCGGAAGGCGCCGTGCTCCAGGTAGCGCAGCCCGCCATGGATCAGCTTGGTGCTGGCGGACGAGGTGTGCTGCGCCAGATCCTCGCGCTCGACGAGGACGACGCTGAGCCCGCGGCCGGCGGCGTCGCGGGCGATGCCGACCCCGTTGATGCCGCCGCCGACGACCAGGAGATCGAAGACCTCCGCCATGCCCCTCCCCCGCTCGCCTGGTTGGCCATGTCCCCGCCGGGCCATTGGACAGGCTTGCCCGACCGGCTATCAAGGCAAGGTTCTCATGGACAGGGCGGGAATGTGAACGATTTGGCCGCAGCGGCCGCGCAACTCCAGCACAAGGGACGGCTCGACGAGGCCGTCGCGCTCTATTGGCAGGCGATCGAGCAGACGCCCGACCGGGCGGAGCTCCATGTTGCGCTCGCTTCGGCGTTGCAGGCGCTGGGTCGGCCGGAGGAGGCGCTGCACTGTCAGCGGCGGGCGGCGGCGCTGATGTCCGGCGACGCGCGCGCCCAGGCCGCTCTTGCCGATCGGCTTCGCCATCTCGGCCGCTACGCCGAGGCGTTCGGCTTCTATCGCCGCGCCGTCGAGCTTGCGCCCGATGATCCCGAAGCAGGGTTCGGCCTCGCCGAATGCCTCCTCGGCGCCGGCGAGATCGAGGCGGCGCTCGTCGAGAACGAGCGCGTGCTGACCCTGGCGCCGGATCATCCGGGCGCCCATGCCCAGCGGGTGACCGCGCTGCTCAGGCTCGGGCCCGCGGGCCGGGACCGCCCCGGGGTCTGGGAGGTGCTGCTCAAGGTCGCCAAGGACGCCCAGGACCGGAAGGATTGGGAACACGCCATCCGCGCCCGCAAGGCGCTGGTCGCGCGATTCCCGGATGCGCCGGCGCCGCCATCGCAGCTCGCAACGACGCTGCGGCTCGCCGGCCGGATCGACGAGGCCGAATCGGTCGTCCTGAAGGCGCTGGCAGAGCGGCCTGAACTGCTGGGCTGCGCGCTGGAATATGCCTGGGCCGCGGCGGCGCGGCGGGATTGGACCGAGGCCCTCCGGCGCTGGGACGAGACCTTGGCCCGCCACCCGGATTCGGCGCATGCGCTCGGAGGCCGGGTCCACGCGCTGGCCCAGACCGGGCGGATCGACGGGGCCGAGCGCGACTGCCTCTCCGCCATCGCTCGATTTCCGGACGAGCCGATCCTGCGGGCCTGTCATGCCTGGCTGGCGGCGCGCCGTCGAGACTGGCCGGCGGCTCTCGAGCGCTGGCACATCGTCAAGCGCCTCCAGCCCGGCTATCCGGGAATCGATCACCGCATCGAAGAGGCGCAGCAGGCGGCGAAGGGTGCGGCGTGACGGGACGCCCTCCATATGTCTTCTGCCTGGATGCCCCGGCCGCTTATGGTTCGCAGATGAAGGACCGCAGGAGAGCAATGGTGCGACGCCATCGACAGGCCGGCGCGTGACGGCAGGCGTTCCCGACTCGGTCGACGCCGCCCTGGCGCTGCTCGCGGCCGAGCGCTACGTCGCCGAGCGCAGCCTCGCCACCGCCGTCTTCCTGGCGCTGCGGTTGGGCAGGCCGCTTTTCCTCGAGGGCGAGGCGGGGGTCGGCAAGACCGAGATCGCCAAGGTGCTGGCGGCGGGGCTCGGCCGAAGGCTGATCCGGCTGCAGTGCTACGAGGGGCTCGATGTCGCGGCGGCGGTCTATGAGTGGAACTACGCCCGCCAGATGATCGAGATCCGCCTCGCCGAGGCGGCGTCGCGCGACAGGGCCGGCTTGGCTGCCGACGTGTTCGACGCGCGGTTCCTGATCAAGCGGCCGCTGCTGCAGGCGCTGGAGCCCGATCCCGCGGGCGCGCCGGTCCTGCTGATCGACGAGCTGGACCGGACAGACGAGCCGTTCGAGGCCTATCTCCTGGAGCTCCTCTCGGACTTTCAGGTGACGATCCCGGAGATCGGCACCATCGCCGCCGCCGAGCGGCCGATCGTCATCATCACGTCGAACCGCACCCGCGAGATCCACGACGCGCTGAAGCGCCGCTGCTTCTACCACTGGGTGGACTACCCCTCGGCCGAGCGTGAGCTGGAGATCCTGAGGCTGCGCGCGCCCGGCGCCGCCGATTCGCTGTCGCGCGAGGTCGTCGCCTTCGTGCAGAAGCTCCGCCAGATCGACCTCTTCAAGCTGCCCGGCGTCGCCGAGACGATCGACTGGGCCGAGGCGCTGATGCAGCTCGACGTGCTGACGCTTGATCCCCAGGCCGTGCACGACACGCTGGGCGTGCTGCTCAAGTACCAGGACGATATCATCCGCATGCAGGGCAGCGAGGCGGCGCGGCTGCTGGCGGAGGTCAAGACCGCGCTCGGCCGCGTGCCGGCGGGGTGATGCCGGCACCGCAGCGATTGCACCGCGTCGGCGGCGGACATATGTAAGGCAAGATCTTCCTTACTGCAGGAGTTGCGGGTGTCGCTCGAATTGACCGTCACGGCGAAGGGGCAGGTCACGCTTCGCCGCTCGCTGCTCGACCATCTCGGCGTCCGGCCGGGCGACAAGGTCGGCGTCACGCTCCTTCCGGACGGGCGGGCGGAGATCGCCGCCGCCGGGACGGGGCATGATATCGGCGCGCTTTACGGCACCTTGTACCGGCCGGGCCGCCGGCCCGTCTCGCTGGAGGAAATGCAGGAGGCGATCGAAGCCGGTGACGACCGGTGAGAATTGCCCCGGACACGAATGTGCTCGTCCGCTTTCTCACCCGCGACGACGAAGATCAGGCCGAGGCGGCGAGGGCTGCCATGGAGGAGGCCGACACGATCGTGATCCCGACCGTGGTGCTCTGTGAGGTTGCCTGGGTGCTGAAGCGCAGCTTTCGCGTCGCCCCGAGCGAGATCGCGGACCGACTTGGTCACCTTTTGCGCAGTCGTAACGTCGAGGTTGACCGGCCTGCCGCGGAAGCCGCGCTCCGTCACCTCGCGAGAGGCGGCGATTTCGCTGACGGCATCATCCGGCATGAGGCGGCACGCCTCAAATGCGACCGGGTGATCACGTTCGATCACCACTTCGCGGCGATCTCGGACGCGGCGGATGTGGTGCTGCTCGATTCGGGCCGGCATGGCCGTTAGCGCGTCCGGATGACGGCGAACCTTGGCCGCGCCGCGGCGGCGCGGCTGGAGCGGGAGGAGAGCTTCAACCACGCGCGACGCGATGCGATGATCCCGAGAGATGACAGCGGCAGCAATGCCAGCTTCGTCGAGCTGCCGGCGGTGGAGACGAAATAGGGCGAGCATGGCGGATGGACCCCGACCTTACCCTCCCCCGCGAGCGGGAGAGGGCTCGTTACCCCCTCTCCCGCTCGCTGGGGAGGGCCGGGGTGGGGGTGTCTCCACCGGCAAACTGTTGGCCAATCTCATGTACTTCGCCCGCACGCTGCGCGCGGCCGGGATGCCGGTCGGGCCGGGGCGGCTGCTGATGGCAGTGGAGGCGGTGCGGGCGGTCGGGATCGAGCGGCGGGACGATCTCTACTGGACGCTCTTCGCGGTCTTCGTGAACCGGCAGGACCAGCGCCCGGTCTTCGACCAGGCCTTCCACATCTTCTGGCGCAACCCGCGCTTCCTCGAGCGGGCGCTGTCGCTGTTGCTGCCGCAGACCAAGGTCGCGGCCGACGACCATGTCACGCTGATCCGCCGCCTCGCCGACGCATTGGGGGAACGAGCGGGAGCGGGGCCGGCGGAGCGCGAGCAGCGGATCGAGATCGACGCCGCCCTCACCGTCTCCGCCCGCGAGGTGCTGCAGAAGCAGGATTTCGAGCAGATGAGCGCCGACGAGCTGGACGCGGCCAAATCCGCGATCAAACGCCTGACGCTGCCGCTCGGCGAGATCCGCACCCGCCGCTTCGAGGCCGATCGGAACGGCGCCCGCATCGACATGCGGGCGACCCTCCGCGCCGCCGCACGCAACGGTGCCGACACGATCTGGCTCCGCCGTCGAACGCCGCGCCTGCGCCCGCCGCCGCTCGTCATCCTGTGCGACATCTCGGGCTCGATGAGCCGCTACAGCCGCGTGTTCCTCCATTTCATGCATGCGGTGACGAGCGACCGCGACCGGGTGCACACCTTCGTCTTCGGCACCAGGCTCACCAACATCACGCGCCATCTCCGCCACCGCGACGTCGATGTCGCGATGGACCGGGTGGCCGAGGCGGTCGAGGACTGGTCGGGCGGGACCCGCATCGGCGAGACGATCGAGCGCTTCAACCGCGCCTGGTCGCGCCGCGTGCTGGGCCAGGGCGCCGTCGTGCTCTTCATCTCCGACGGGCTCGACCGCGACGGCGGCGAAGGGCTGGGCGAGGCGATGGAGCGGCTGCACAAATCCTGCCGCCGGCTGATCTGGCTGAACCCGCTCCTGCGCTGGGAGGGATTCGAGCCGCGTTCGCAGGGCATGCGTGCGATCCTGCCGCATGTCGACGAGTTCCGCCCGGTGCACAATCTCGCAAGCCTGGAGCAGCTGGCCGAGGCGCTCTCCCGCCCCGGCGGGCGGCGGCTCGAAGCCGCCTCGTCCTGGGAGATGCGCGCGGCGTGAGGAGCGGCGGATGAGCGATACCGAAGCCATTCTCGGCGAGGCTGCATCCTGGCGGCGCGACGGCAAGGGCGTGGCGCTGGCGACGGTGATCGCCACCTGGGGCTCGTCGCCGCGGCCCGTCGGCTCCAAGCTCGCCGTAGACGACGCAGGCCGCATGACCGGCTCGGTCTCGGGCGGCTGCGTCGAGGGGGCGGTGGTCGAGACCGCGCTCGACGTGATCCGCGACGGCGCGCCTCAGCTGTTGGAATTCGGCGTCAGCGACGAGCAGGCCTGGGCGGTCGGGCTCGCCTGCGGCGGCCGCGTGCGCATCTTCGTCGAGCGCCTGTCGTGAACCTGGCCCTGCTCGAGCGGCTGTTGGAGACGCGGCGGGAGGGCATCGCCACGGCGCTGGCGACGGAGCTCGCGAGCGGCCGGCAGGCGCTGATCCTGCCGGACGGGATCGAGGGCGATCTGGTGCCTTCGCCCGAGACGTTGGCGACGCTGCGCGCGGCGATCGCGGCGGACCGCAGCGGCCTCGTCGAGACCTCGACTGGCGAGATCTTCGTCGAAGTGTGGAACCCGCCGCTGCGCCTCGTCATGGTCGGCGGCGTGCACATCGCGCAGGCGCTGGTGCCGGTGGCGGCGCTGGCCGGCTACCGGCCGATCGTCATCGACCCCCGCTCGGCCTTCGGCTCGGCCGAGCGTTTCCCGGGGATCGAGCTCGTCAACGAGTGGCCGGACGACGCGATGGCTGCGCTGAAGCCCGACAAGCGCACCGCAATCGTGACGCTGACCCACGATCCCAAGATCGACGACCCGGCGCTGCAGGCCGCCCTGCGCTCGCCCGCCTTCTATGTCGGCGCGCTGGGCTCGCGGCGCACCCACGCGATACGCTGCGAGCGCCTGGCGGAGGCGGGGTTCTCGGCGGACGAGATCGCGCGCATCCACGGACCGGTCGGCCTCCGGATCGGCGCGATCACCCCGGCCGAGATCGCCGTCTCGATCCTGGCCGAGATCACGGCGGTCCTGCGTGGAGCGGGCGGCGCATCGTGATGGTTCGTTTGGTCATTGCGAGCCGCAGGCGAAGCCATCCACCGCCACCCTCTCCGCCCTTCAGGGCGGAGAGGGTGGGACCCGTCGTGGAGCGACGGGAGGGTGAGGTGGGCTCCATCCGCCGCCTGAGCCTTCCCCGCCTCACCCCGACCCTCTCCCCCCCAAAGGGGCGGAGAGGGGGAATTGCGGCGCCTGGCTTCAAACCGGCCTTGCCATGAAATTCGGGCCGGTCCCGCTGGCCGAGGCGGAAGGCGCGATCCTTGCCCATTCGCTGTCGGTGGCCGGGCGTCAGATCAGGAAGGGAAGGGTGCTGACGGCGGCGGATGTCGCGGCGATTGCCGACGCCGGCATCGCCGAGGTGATCGCGGCCCGGCTCGATCCGGATGATGTGCCCGAGGACCGGGCCGCCACCCGTGCCGCGTCGGGCCTCGCGGGGTCCGGCATCGCGGAACAGCCGGCCTATACCGGCCGCGTCAATCTCCACGCCGAGGCTGCCGGCCTTCTCGTCGTGGACGGCGCCGCCGTCGGCCGCCTGAACGCGCTCGACGAGTCGATTACGCTCGCGACCCTGCCGCCGCTCAGCCTCGTGGAGGCGGGCCGGATGGTGGCCACGGTGAAGGTCATCCCCCTCGCCGCTCCCGAGTCCGTCGTGGCGGCCTGGCAGGCGGCGGGACCGGCACTGCGGCTCGCGCGGTTGCGGCCGCACCGGGTCGCGCTCATCCAGACGATGCTGCCGACGCTGAAGCCGTCGGTCTACGACAAGACCGCGCGGGTGACGCGAGAGCGGGTCGAAGCGCTGGGCAGCCACCTGATCGGCGAGCGGCGCGTCCCGCACCAGGCCGAGGCGGTCGCCGCCGCCGTGCGGGAGGTGCTCGCCGAAGGGGCCAGCCTCATCCTGATCGCCGGCGCCTCGGCCATCATCGATCGTCGGGACGTCGTGCCGGCCGGCGTGGTCGAGGCGGGCGGCAGGATCCGCCACTTCGGCATGCCGGTGGATCCCGGCAACCTGCTGCTGCTGGCCGAGATCGGCGCGGTGCCCGTTCTGGGCATGCCCGGCTGCGCCCGCTCGCCCAAGCTCAACGGCTTCGACTGGGTGCTGGAGCGGCTCGTCGCCGACCTGCCGGTCGGGCCGGAGGAGATCGCCGGCATGGGCGTCGGCGGCCTGCTCGGGGAGATTCCGAGCCGCGGCCTGCCGCGCGAGGCGGCGGGGCGGCCGGCGGTGCCGCGCGTCGCGGCGATCGTGCTCGCCGCCGGGCGGTCGAGCCGCATGGGGTCGAACAAGCTGCTGATCGAGATCGACGGGCGCGCGCTGGTCGAGCGGGCGGTCGATGCCGCGCTAGCGTCGCGGGCGTCCTCCGTCATCGTGGTGCTC
>DATGFU010000380.1:0-5059 GCA_035308865.1 Allostellaceae bacterium
GGCGGGCGGGCGCGATGCGCCGGGCGCGGAGGATTCTCGCGCGCGCCTTGCCAGCACCCGCAACGCAGCCTGGTTGCCGGCGCCTGCCTGCGCTCCACTCGCTGGCTCGACCGAGCCGCCGTCAGCCCGGCGCGTCGCCGACGAGGTGTGCCTGAGGAGCGGCGTGCGGGTGGGCCGCGAGGCCGATTGCTGAGCTCTGAGGACCGACGAGGCGATCATGTGGCTGCGACCTGCGTTCGATGTTGACGCAAAGGCGAAGATCGGCCCGAGGAACGCGCTTCCGTCAGCGTGTCACGATCCCGTCCGAGCGTCGAGACGCTTGTATGACTGACCACGCTGGCCCTGCCCTCGCCCATCATCTCGGTCCTTGACAAATCCAGCCGCCTCTGCGTCCGAATCCATCAAACGTTCCACTGCCTGCGGGCGTGGAGTATCCAGCCGTCACGACGACGGGAGGGCCTGCAGATGACGCCGCTGCCTTATCGGGTCGGCTTCTTAGCGATGCCGGAATTCTCCTATTTCGGTCTCGTCGCGGCGATCCAGCCGCTGTTCCTCGCCAACTGGCTGGCCGGGCGGCCGCTCTTCGAGTGGCAGACGCTCTCGGCCGATGGCGGGCCGGTGCGGGCGAGCAACGGCACATCGGTCCCCGTCGATGCGGCGATGGCCGCCGCGGGCCCGTTCCGCACCGTCTTCGTGCTCGCCTGCTTCGATCCCAAGAAGCAGGCCCGGGATGCGCGGGTGACCGGCTGGCTGCGGCGAACGGCGCGGTTCGGCGTCGAGATCGGCGGCATCGAGACCGGCAGCGAGGTGCTGGCCGCCGCCGGCCTTCTCGACAACCATGTCGCGGCCGTGCACTGGGACAATCTCGAAGGCTTCCAGGAACGCTATCCCGACGTGCTCGCCCGCTCGCAGCTTTTCAGCCTGGAGCGCGGGCGGCCGACCTGCGCCGGCGGCACCTCGGTCATCGACATGATGCTGGCCCTGGTGGCGCGCGAGAGCGACGAGACGCTGGCCCGCGAGGTGGCGCAGCAGATGATCGTCGGCCGCCCGCGCGAGGCGACGGCCAGCCAGCTCGCCACCGCCATCCAGCCGGCCGACGGCAGCAACGCCGCGGTGCAGTCGGCCATCGCGCTGATGAACGAGCAGATCGAGGAGCCGCTCTCCGCCGAGGAGATCGCCGAGCGGGTCGGCCTGTCGCAACGCCAGCTGCGCCGCCAGTTCCAGCGCTGGACCGGCACCACGCTGATGCGCGGCTACATCATGATCCGACTGTCCAAGGCGCATCAGCTGCTGCAGCAGACCGAGCTTTCGGTCACCGAGGTCGCGGTCAGCGCCGGCTTCGCCTCGTTGGAGCATTTCTCGCGCGTCTACCGCAGCGTCTTCGGCCGCGCCCCCTCGACCGACCGCCGCCAGTCCATTACCGCCCCCGTCTACCGCCAGCCCGGCCGCAGAGCGGCAGCGGCCGCCTGACACCCCCTCTCCGCCCCTGGGGGAGGAGAGGGTCGGGGTGAGGTGGGGCGACGACAGATTTCTCAATCACAACAATTACATTCCCGAGGGACGCCCGGCGATTGTCCGTCTCGCACCGGTGCTTCCCCCACCTCACCCTGACCCTCTCCGCCCCCGGGGGCGGAGAGGGAAATGCGGAACCTACCCGAGCACGATCTCCGCGCGGCGGTTCTGCGGCTCGCGGACGCCGTCCGCCGTCGGCACCAGCAGGCCGGTCTTGCCGACGCCGATCGTGGTGATCTCGCCGGCGCCGACGCCGTCCTTGACCATCTCGGCCTTGACCGCGGTCGCCCGGCGCTCCGAGAGACCCTGGTTGTAGGCGGCGGTTCCGACCGTGTCGGTGTGACCGGTCACCGTGATCTGGACGACGTTCCCGGCCTTCACGGCATCCGCCGCTTCCTCGATCACCTTCGCTGCAGCCTCCGTGATGTTCGACTTGTCGAAGTCGAAGAACACCTGGAAGGAGCGCTTGGCTTCGACCGCGGGAGCCGGCGGCGGCGCGGGAGCCGGCGGCGGGGGCGGTGCCGCCTCGGCCGGCGGTGGTTCGGAGGCGCCGCCGAACCGCCAGGTGGCCGACGCGCCGAAGGTCCGCGGCGTGCCGCGCATGCCGAAGGCGTAGTTGTTGAGCGCCACGCTGTCGTAGATGACCGTCAGGTAGTGCCGGTCGAAGACATTCTGCATCCAGGCCGACACGGCCACGTCCGGCTCGGGGAACTCCCAGGTCAGGCGCGTGTCCCACAGCGTGTAGCCGCCCTGCTCCGAGCTCGGCGAGTTGGCGGCGTTGAAGAACTCCTTGGTGAAGCCGGTACCGTCCCAGTACCAGTTGAGCGAGCCCTCGTCGCCGTCATAGATCGTCCAGTCGATCGAGGTGGCGAACGACCAGCGCGGCGAGGTGTAGACCCGGTTGCCGGTGATCTCGACGAAGGGATCGACCCCCGGCTGGTAGATATGGGCCGCCGGGTTGGCGATCGTGCCGTCGCCGTAGATCGCGTAGAGATACCCGCCGTTCGCCGACAGCCGCAGGTTCGGCAGGGGCTTGGCCTGCAGATCCGCCTCGACGCCCTCGCTGTGGACCTTGCCGACATTGATCTCGGCCGAGAGCCCGTTCGAGCCCAGCGTGGCGAACTGCTGGTTGCGGTAGATGTAGTAAAACGCGTCGACATTGACCTGCAGCCGGTTGTCGAGGAACAGGTTCTTCGAGCCGATCTCGTAGTCGATCAGCGTCTCCGGCTTGACGCCCGTGGTCGGCGTGAACTGCGCCACGGCATTGAAGGCCGAGCCGCGGAAGCCCAGGCTCCAGCTCGCGTAGACCATGTTGTCCGGCGTGAGGTGGTAGTCCAGCGCCGCCTTGCCGATCCATTTGTGGTCGCTCAGCGACTGGTTGGGCTGGTTGACCTGCAACGGATCGGCCGGGTTGTAGTAGGTGTTCACGAACACGGTCTGGTTGTTGTTCGTGTTGTCCTGGTAGGTCAGCCCCTCCTGGTAGTTCTGGATGCTGATCGAATCGTCGGTGTAGCGGGCGCCGAGCGTCGCCTGCAGCTCCGGCGTGATCTTGTAGGTGTTGTTGAGATAGGCGGCGTAGTCCGTCCGCTTCTGGTTCAGCGAGTTGAACAGGTCGCAGGCATAGAAGCCCGAGACCAGGCAGATATTGGTTTGCGACCCGTCCGGCGCGACATAGATCGCCTTCTGGTAATAGAGCCACTGCGTGTTCTCGGCGAGATACAGCGATTCCTGGTCGTAGAGCAGGCCCGCGGTGAAATTGTACGGGCCGTCGAAGGACGAGTTGGCGCGCAGCTCCTCCTGGAACGAGTGCACGCGGCTGAAATACTGGGCCTGGTTGACGTTGAACGGCGTGCCGCCGTCATTCTCGTTGGTCAGCCACTGGCCCTGGTCGTAGCCGGTGATCGAGGTCAGCTTCAGCCAGTCAAAGGCCTGATACTCCGAGTCCAGCGAGAACCCGTGGCTCTTGATCTCGCGGCGATGCACGTTGATGACCTGCGTGTCGTCCCAGCCCAGCCCCTGCCGGTAATAGCCGGTCGACTGATAGAAGGATTGCGGGATCGTCTGGCCGGTCGGCGTGTCGTATTCGGGATAGCCCAGCACGCCCGGCGGCACGCCCTCGCCGCCGCAGCAGATGTTGAACGAGTATTCGCCGTAATTGACCGGGTCCGAGCGCGCGCTCGACAGACGCAGGATGAATTTCCACCGGTCGTCCGGCTTCCACAGCGCGCTCAGCCTGCCGGCATAGTCGAAGACGCCGGTCAGGTTGCCGCCATAGGCCGCGTCAGGCAAATCGTTGCGGAAATACCCGTCGACATTGGTGAAGGTCCATGCGCCCCGGATGGCGAAGGTATCGGTAACCGGCACGTTGAGATTGCCGTCGGTCTCGTAGCGCCCGTAATTGCCGACGCCCACCATCACCGAACCCGAGAATCCGTTCAGATCCGGCGGATTGGTATAGATGTTGATCGCCCCGCCGGTGGCGTTCCGGCCTTCGATCGTGCCCTGCGGACCCTTCAGCACCTCGATCCGGTCGGTGTCGTAGAGCTGCAACGCCTGCAGCGCGCCCACCGACTTGAACACCCCGTCGACATAGACCGCGATCGGGCTCGATTGGCTCGGGCTGTAATCCGTCTCGGTGACGCCGCGCACCGAGAATTGCGGCTCCTGCGGCCCGAAGGGCAGCACCGCCTGGACGTTGGGCGTCTTGGCCGCCAGGTCGTCGATATTGATGATGCCCTGCTTCTCGATCTGCTGGGCCGAGAGCACGCCGATCGAGATCGGCACGTCCTGCGCCTTCTCTTCCTTCTTCTGCGCGGTGACGACGATCTCCTCGAGGCCGGTGCCCTCGTCGGCCCAGGCCGGCATGGCGACCACCAGCGCCACCGCCGCCGTCGCCAGCCGCCCCGGCACGCCCGAAATGGAAAGGTGTTTCCGCACGCCCATCGCTGCCCCCATTCCGGCGGCGGCAGCTGGTGCCGTCCGCCCGCCGATCGATGGCGGGCGACTCTATGGTCGGGAAACTTGGGACCTTGACGGAATGGGTCGCGCGGCGGCGCGGATCGTCAAATCGGGGTCGTCAGCCCTGGGGCTTGTCCCCGAGCGCCGCTTCGAAATGCATCACCGCCGCCTCGAACTTGTCGCGGCAGCCGGGATTGCAGAAGCCGACGACGTGGCCCTTGTACCTGGTGAGCGAATCCGCGCTGACCGGCTTGCCCGACCAGGGGCAGGTCTCGTTGACGGCATTCTTGATGTCGAGAGGTTCCATAGGGCCTCCATCAACGCTGCCGGCGGAATACGCTGCGCTTTTCCGCCCTACGGTCCGGTGCGTAGGGCGGAAAAGCGCAGCGCATTCCGCCGCTCACGCATCCAGTTCCGAATCCCAGTAGAGGTAGTCGACCCAGCTGTGGTGGTAGTCGCGGTGCCTCAGATCCGGCGCGCGCCGGTTGAGCTCGCCCTTGGTCGGGCGATGCGGCCGGTGCAGCAGCCCCATCTTGGCCTCGTGCGGCGTGCGGTTGCCCTTCGTGTGGTTGCAGCGCGCGCAGGCGGC